>NZ_JABUZE010000181.1:0-64380 GCF_014897805.1 Halomonas sp. 3F2F | reverse complement strand
ACCCAAGGGGTCTGGTCGCAGTGATAATGAAAACCGGATACGCGAATCAAGCCCAACGTGACACACGAAGGACTTGATACGAAAGAGACGACACAAAACATCAGTGACATGTTCAGCATGATATGCATTAAAAGTTACGCCTGACGACCATAGCACGCGTGAACCACCTGATCCCATGCCGAACTCAGAAGTGAAACCGCTTAGCGCCGATGGTAGTGTGGGGTCTCCCCATGCGAGAGTAGGTCATCGTCAGGCACTTATTTAGCAAGAAACCCAGCCAACCGGCTGGGTTTTTTGTTTGCGCGAAAGAAAATCAATTAGAGATGTTCCCAAGTCTCCGCACCGTCATTCCCGAGCCACCGCACCGTCATTCCCGAGTGGGGTTATCGGGAATCCACCTTGATCTTGGCCTGCAGCAGCCCGAAACCCCAGCCCAACATGGATTCCCGCTAAGAGCCTGCGGGAATGACGAGGGCGGCGCGGAGGTATAAGGCGGCCACCTCCCGAAGCGTGCACCGCACGTCATTCCTGAGCCACTGAACCGTCATTCCCGAGTGGGGTTATCGGGAATCTACCTTGACCTTGGCCTGCAGAAGCCCGAAACCCCAGGTCAACATGGATTCCCGCTAAGGGCATGCGGGAATGACGAGGGCGGCTCGGAGGGCTGGGGTGGAGTCTCCGTCAGGCACTTATTAAACAAAAAGACTAGCCGTCACTCCCGAGTCACCGCACGTCATTCCCGAGTCACCGCACCGTCATTCCCGAGTGGGGTTATCGGGAATCCACCTTGACCTTGACCTGCAGCAGCCCGAACCTCCAGGTCAACATGGATTCCCGCTAAGGGCCTGCGGGAATGACGAGAGCAAGGACCTGCGGTAATGACGAGGGCGGCTCGGAGGGCTGGGGGTGGGGTCATCGTCAGGCACTTATTAACAAAAACCCCAGCTTCAATTGAAGCTGGGGTTTTTTGTTGGTCACTGATAATGCTTTAAGTGCATCAAGCAGATAAATTATCGCTACTAATCTCACTACTTAGAAAGCATTTGAAAGAAAGTGCTATGATGCGGCGATTAGCGGGGGCATTTTATTCTGAATAGATGTTCACCTATGACATGAAATTACTTTCGAGGTGAAAGGGTGAGTGAAACAGTACCCACATCGTGGCTTGTCTATTGCCGCCCAGGGTTTGAAAGCGACGCTCTGGCTGAAATGCAACACCACGCCAAACAGCACGAGGTGAGTTGCGAACCTGCACAAGGCGAAGGTTGGGTGAGTTTAACGCGCTTAGATAAAGAGCCGATTAATGATTTGCATCGTAAAGCGGCGTTTAAGCAACTTATTTTTGCTCGTCAAAGTCTAGCTGCACTGCCTGCGCTCACGCTGTCCCGAGATGATAGGCTTACGGCTATTCTCGATCAGGTAAAGTCGAGTCGTTGGAGTTTTGAAGAAATTTGGCACGAAACGCCAGATACCAATGATGGCAAAGCATTGGCAGGCTTAATTAAAGCGCTGACTAAGCCATTGCAGAGTATGCTAAAAAAACGGGGCGCACTACGCGGTAAAGCCGGTGCACGTCGTTTACATATTTTCTGGACAGATGGTGATCGTGTTCAGTTGGGTATGAGTTTTCCTGACAATCGAAGTGAGCTGATTAATGGTATACGCCACCTACGTTTCCCATCTCGTGCACCAAGCCGATCAACGCTGAAGTTAGAAGAGGCATGGCATGAGTTTATTCCACGAGAAGAGTGGGATACAAGGCTTGCGGATCATATGCAGGCAGCGGATTTAGGGGCCTCCCCAGGTGGTTGGACTTGGCAGTTAGTCCAGCGTGGCATGTATGTTTATGCCATTGATAATGGGCCAATGGACAAGCAGCTAATGGCTACGGGACAGTTAGATCATCTTAAAGAAGATGGATTTACTTGGGAACCGCCGCAACGAATGGATTGGCTAGTTTGTGATATCGTCGATAAGCCTGTGCGCGTGTTAGCAATGGTGGAAAGATGGTTAACTCGCAAATGGTGTCGAGAGGCAATTTTTAATTTAAAACTGCCCATGAAGAAACGCTGGGACGAGGTTAATCGCTGTATTAGCACTTTGGAAGATGCGTTGGAAACGGCGGGAGTGCGCGCTACGATTACATGCCGCCACCTCTACCATGATCGGGAAGAAGTGACGGTTCATGTAAGGCTCGCTCACTAATTGAAAGGTAGGCGGAGTAGCGTGAGGGTGTTAACAGCCTGGCTCGTACACGCGGACAGTTTCATCTTCTGTTAATAGAGGTAGGATGCTCTGCATGGCCGCTGCACGTGCTTCACTTGAATGCCACTCTTTCCAAGCGCGAAGATCGCGCCATTTGGTAATCATCAGGCGGCGATCTGTATGGCCAAGTTCGACGAGCGTTTCTCCACCGACAAATCCTCGTACGCCAAGTGAAACGCGCATTGCTTCGCGGGCAGCCAGTTCATATTCTTCTTCCAGGCCAGGCATAATACGCCGTTCAATGATTACTTTGATCATGCTGTCTGTTTCCTAAACGAGATTGTAGATGACTGATAATACGTATGACCCAAGTGCCTTTGATGCATCGTTAGACACAACGGGTTTATATTGCCCTGAACCTATTATGTTAATGCATAACAAGGTGCGTGATATGACGCCAGGGCAGGTGTTGAAGGTAATAGCAACAGACCCCGCAACGACTCGCGATGTGCCAAAATTTTGTCAATTTTTGGGACACCAGCTACTGCAGCAAGAGGAGTCTGATGACCACTACGTGTATTTTATTCGCCTAGCGTAAAGCTTCTGTAGCTATGCGAGGCTAGCCATTAATATTGGCTTCAGGCTCTGGCTTTGATTGGGTAGCCTCGCAAGTGCTTAGTTAAGATCACCCCTCTTTATTTGGAACAACCATCATCGCCAAAGCTTCCAGTGTCGCGGGGTCTTCATCCATTATGCGGCTAGCGATATGGCGTTGAAAAAAGTAAACCGTGCGATGGCGGGAGTGGGCATCGTAAAGGCACTTGTCACCCAGTAGGATGGGAGACATCGTGGCTTGCTGTTCATCGGCAAGAACTGCTTCAACACTTCCATCGCTATAGAGACGCCATCCATAGACTTGCTTCATATTCCAGGGTGCATCGGGATGATTCATGCATAAAGCATAAGTGCCAAGGGTGTCTGGAAGCTGTTGAATCAGCGTAACCTCTCCTGAAGCTTCATACTCGAAGTAACTGGCTGAAGCCATTAGCTCGTCGTATTTATGATCAGGAGGAAGGGCGAAAATTTCTTCGGTTTCTGGATCGCGGTAGCCAATAAACTGGCCATTTTCATGGCTGTCGAGTTCATGACAAGCAGCGAGCTTCTCCATCCATGGCACAAGGCCAATGACGTTACCGTTCTCTTGTAGCCCCCAGGCCAAAACAGGTAGGCCGTAATACGTGTCGGGACTCGCAGCGAGCTGGTAGACCATCTCTAACCCATCTAGCTCAGGGGCTAGGCGGATCAAACATTTTTGCGCCTGCTGACGCTGACGCACGGTTTCCAGGTCGATGACCTGGGCAGAGCGGGGTGACAGGGATGCGCCCATAATGTCCCTCCTTGTGCTGCGTGGTCACGACATCGGTAAACAGCGTATGCTGCCTACCACTTAGTTCACCAATAGCACAGGTTGCCCAGAAGGTTAAGGGGGTTTGTGATTTTTAATTATCGGAGCAGCTAGCAAATTGATCTCGCAACGCTTGGTGTTGTGCTTTTACTTGTTGAAGTTGCTGCCAGGGAGCCTGTGGGTTGTTCAATGATAACCAAGTGTTCTGATAGTTTTTAACCACTTCAGGTGGCATTATTTGGTGGGCATTAATTAGTCGGTTAATTGCTGTAAGCCACTTGAGGGAAACCTGCTCAACTTGATTAAATCCTGCTGGAAAATCATCTTGAAGGCATTCACTAGTCGTTAAGCGCGTTGACTCAAGTGCTACGTTTGCCTCCGTTAAGCGTTGGTGGGCGAGTAACAGTGTGCGTAAAATTTCTGCTGTTAATGGCCTCTCTTGCAGCGCTTTAAGGTGGTTTTCAAGTGCTGAAGAGTCCTGTTGCCATGCTTGGCTAAATTGGTGCGTCACCATTCGCTCAAGGTAATCAACGGCAACCAGTTGATTGTCAATATTAGGTAGTTCAGCGCTGTTTAGGGGGGCACTTGCTCGAGAAAAGCTTTTTTCCCACTCTTCAGAATCAAAAATGGCATTCCAGCTGACCGCTGGTAGCTGTTCTGTCTTAAGCTCAGTTAGTTCAGCCAACCGCGCCTTATTGTCATCACTTAGGCCGTCAGGAACATCACTGTTCCAGCAGGCACTTAGGCGTTGCCATAGTGCGCGTTCGTAAAGCCAGTGCTGGCTAGGGGGAGCAACGCGCCCCAACTGATTGTTCCGCGCTGCAATGAGTGATGTTATCTGACACTCACGTAACGCATAGATATTGAGCATACCCTCTCGGGTTTCAGGAATATTGAATAGCCGCTCTCGACGTTCAGGAAATTTACCAATATTAGGTGGAGGGTGACGCTCAATATCGGCAATTGCAAGGTCGCTAGTGAGCTGTTGGTGATACTCTACCCAAGGCTGTTCAGCACCATTGTTTCCGCAGCTCACTAGTAGCAAGCTGGCACTGGCAGTCAGCCATAATATAAGTTGTGGGTAGAGCGCCATTGCTTACTCCTGTTGGCTAATCCACTTTAACCGCCAAGCAAGTAATAGTGCGGCTGTGCTGAGCCCCGCAATCAGGCCCATCCAGTAACCATGCACTCCCAATGGGGCAGACATGCCGCCTAGACCGTGAGTTCCTAGCCAGTGACCACCGCCTAAACCGACAATCCAGTAAGAAAGTACGGTAATGACCATCACGATTCGGGTGTCTTTATAACCTCGTAATGCACCTGCTAAGTTGACTTGAAGTGAATCGGATAGCTGGAAAATTACTGCCAGGGATATGATGGTGAGCGCCAAAGCCTGGATGTCGGCATTGGAGGTGTACAACGAAATCACCGGCACCGCTGTAAACCAAAGTAATGTACTGTTGATGACGGCCACAATGACACTGATCACGATACCGTTCCAAGCAACAGTGCGCGCCATAGCAGAACGTTGTTGGCCCAATGTATTACCAACGCGTACGGTAAGTGCCATGCTCAATGACATCGGCAGCATAAAGAGAATAGACGTGAAGCTTAGGGCGATTTGGTGAGCCCCGACTGTGACCTCTCCAAAGCTGGCAATAAACAAGGCTATCAGGGTAAATAACGTCACTTCCACGAAAATAGCCACACCGATGGGCATACCCACTACGACAAGCTCACGGATGCCGGACAGTGTTGGTGGGGTTAGCGTTTGCCAAATCGAGACGCTTTGATAGGCGTGTCCTTTACGGGTATAGAGAGCCATTGCAACGGCCATTGTCCACATCGAGAGTGCTGTGGCGATGCCGCAGCCGAATGCGCCTAGTGCCGGTAGCTGTTGCAGAGCGCTGGGTAATCCATCACCCAATAGATTAACTAGGCCATCGCCGCCATAGATAAGTAAATAGTTACTGGGAATATTAACGGTTAATCCCACTAAACTAATCCATAACGCGGGGCGGGTGTGATTCATGCCATCTGAAAAGGCTCTAAGCGCCTGAAACAAGGCGATTCCGGGCATGCCGAAGGCAACCGCGGAAAGGTAGGCAGCAGACTCTCTTGCAACCGCTGGAGGCACCCCCATAAGTTCGAAGATAGGTGTCACGACTGTCCACAGCAATATAGCGGCAGTGAAACCGAGTACTAATGCGACCCACAGTGCCTGGTGAACCGCAGGGCGAATATCACTGTTTCGCTTGCCACCCAAAAGGTGCGCCACGATAGGCGTAAGGCCCATTAATGTACCGGTCATAAATAGCATCAGTGGCATCTACAGGCTTGAGCCAACCGAAACGGCAGCTAAGTCGGTGGCGTTATGCCTGCCGGTCATGATGACGTCGACCACGCTCATACCCGCCTGTGCGAGTTGAGCACCACAGATGGGTAGTGCTAACGCTACCAACGTGCGTGTTTCTGGCCAATAGATGGATTTTATATTGCTAGTAAAGCCGCCCACGGTATGTTTCCTGTTTAGCAAAGTGACCCAACAAAAGCCGATAGAGTAGCAGGAGTTACTAGGATCTCGGTAGCTGTCTAATGATTTGCCATCTCTTTATCATCTGGACAAGGCGCGGGTATACTTTACGAAATGAACGACGACGTAGGTATATAGTGACTCACGAGCAGGAGCGTTGGACGCTTCACGACATAACGGCGCTGTTTGATGGTGTGTTTTTAGCACGTTATCAGACGCGATTAATCAAAGGTGGCGATGAACCCCTATATCGCCCAGCTACATCTGAAACACCTTATCATCAGGTGATTTTTGCGCGCGGCTTTTTTGCTAGTGCGCTGCACGAGATCAGCCACTGGTGCATCGCAGGAGAGAAGCGTCGGCAGTTGGAAGATTACGGATACTGGTACTTGCCTGATGGGCGCGACGCTCAGCAGCAGCACGCCTTCGAACAAGCGGAGATTGCCCCGCAGGCGCTGGAAAAGCTGTTTACCCACGCCTGCGGACGCACATTCCACGTTAGTGTAGATAATTTAGGTGGGGACGTTGAGGTCGATCGGGATGCGTTTGCCAACAAAGTAGATGCCAGAGCAGCACGTTATTTAGAAGAGGGACTGCCATTGCGTGCCAACGCTTTCTTTATCGCGTTGACACGCTATTATCAGCATCAAGATACTTTAGTTCAGGCCATTAAACAGGGGCAGCGAGAACTTGACGTGGCGCTGGTCGCGTCGGCTTAGTCTTTCTCGGTAAGCTGTTTGTGCAGCGTTAGCATTACTTCAATTTCGTGCTCGGGCCGCATCGGTTCGAGCCCCATGTCGTTAAAAATTTCGCTGCGTAAGCGGTGCCAATCTCTCGCGCTAATCGCTTCATAAAGCACCTGTGCCGGCGCTAATTCAACAAAAGGATCCAAGCCATAGGTGTCAAAGAGTCGAGCCAGTGCTGCTTCATCCTCACCGTTATCGCTGGTATACAGCGTAGCCGAGAAGTGATCGGTCTCTAGTTCACGTATTACATCCAAAGGGCTGACGCCGAGGCTTTCTAGCTCTTCAATGCTATAAGAACCCATCACGTTCGTGTCTTCACTGATCCAGCTATCGTCAGGCTGAATGAGTGTTTGCTTAATGCGACCATCAGGTAGAGACCAGGCAATAGCCAGCGGCAAGCCGTCATCTTCGCCCGTCTCAATGGCAATAAATCCTGGGTAATCAGCCACGCTTCGCTCCTTTTAAGCTTCCGCATCAAGGCGGAAAAAATGCTGGGCAGTGCGGGTTGTTGCGTTCCCCAGCTCGGTTTCAGTCACGTCATGCCACTGGGCAATCTCTCTTACAATCCATGGTAGCAAGGCTGGCTCGTGACGGCGTCCTTTTAGTTTGGCTGGAAGATTGCGAGGCAGCAGGTAAGGACAGTCAGTCTCTACCATTAACCTTTCTAACGGAATATCTTTCACTATTGAGCGAAGGTGATGACCTCTGCGCTCATCACAAATCCAGCCGGTTAAGCCAATATGAAGATCTAAATCGAGATAGCCGTGCAGCGTATCTCGATCAGCGGTGAAGCAGTGAATAACGGCTTGGCTGATATCATCTCGCCAGCTATGCAGCATTTCACGCATTCGTTGCCCCGCGTCGCGTTCGTGCAAAAATAGCGGTAAGCCACTTTCAGCAGCGAGCGCCAACTGAGCTTCAAACGCTCGCTCTTGCTCGTGAGGCGTTGAAAAATTGCGATTAAAGTCCAGTCCACACTCGCCCACGGCAACCACTTCAGGTTTTTGATGAAGCGCTTTCAACTGGCGCGCCACATCACTACTCCACCCGCTAGCATCGTGTGGGTGAACCCCGGCAGTGGCATATATTCCTGGGGTCTGTTTAGCCAGCTCTACGGCTTGCTCAGCGTGTTCAATATCAGTACCCGTCACTATTAAGGTAGCTACATTGGCCGCTTTCGCCCGCGCAATGACATCAGCTAAATCACGCTGAAAGCTCTCGTGAGTCAGGTTAGCGCCGATATCCACCAAGGGGGCACCAGAACGAAACTGCAGCGCCTCGGGTAAAAAACTATCCACAGCACTTGTCGCCAAGCGTCACACTCCCAGTGTCAGTTAAAGATTCGATAGCAGCCAGCTCTCGTTAATTATTTAGCCAGCTGTGAAATGCCATTGTAACGCTGGAGAGTAACAACGACTAATGGTCTATCCCGGATGGATATCTCATTCGAATGGCACGAATTGCAAAAAAACTGGCTCGATAGGTAAACAGTAAAGCAGTTTTTACTTTTAACATGAGGATGAAGCATGAAATAAATCGGGCTTAAGGCTCTTTTAATAACAATAGACAGGTGAAAAGCATGCATTTATCACGTCATTTCGCTATTTCTGCGCTATCGGCTGCGGTCATTACGGCTAGCTATGCGCCCAGCGTGGCCGCCAATGAAGGTATTTCAGATAATGAAATCCGTATTGGTTATCTAGCTGATATGTCGGGTGTTTATCGTGATCCCATAGGCCCATTAGGGCAAGACGCCATTGAGATGGCAATTGAAGATATTGGTGGCAGCGTACACGGTGCCCAAGTTGTCGTCTTTAGCGCTGATGATCGCAATAGCCCTGACGTTGGCTCAAGCGTGGTGCGTGAATGGATTGATGAACGCAATGTCGACATGGTCACTGGCCTAGTGGCTTCATCGGTTACATTAGCAGCAGTAGGCTTGTTAGAAGAGGCGGATAAACTTGGCTTAGTGAACGGTGCTGTTTCTTCGAGTGTCACTAACGAGCACTGCTCTCCCAACCATATTCACTGGGTTTACGATACCTGGGCGATGTCTAACGGTACGGCCAAAGCCATTACGCAGGAAGGCTATAAAAACTGGTATTTGCTCAGTGCCGACTATTCATTTGGCCATGCACTTGAAGCGGATGTCGAGCGTGTGGTCATCGAAAACGGTGGAACGATAGTAGGTAGCGCGCGCCACCCCTTTCCGAACAATGACTTTTCCTCTTTCATGCTGCAAGCCCAGGCATCGGGTGCTGATGTGATTGCGCTCAATAATGCCGGTGGGGACACCATCAATGCCGTTCAAACGGCAGGCGAATTTGGCATTACTCAAGCCGGACAGATTCTAGCAGGCATGGTGCTGTTCAGTACTGATATACGCAGCATTGGGTTGGAGAGCGCTCAAGGGCTGCAGTTCACTAAAGCATGGTATTACGACTTAACTGATGAAACACGCGCTTGGGCAGAGCGTTTCCGTGAGCGCACCGGCAGCATGCCGACTATGGTGCACGCAGGGCTCTATTCCAGCACCCGCCACTATTTAGAAGCCATTGAAGCGGCCGGAACAGACGACACGCAAACCGTTCGTCAGCAGATGGCCGATACCCCCATTAACGATATTTTTGCAACGAACGGCTACATTCGTGAGGACGGCCGTATGGTTCATGACATGTATCTCGTTGAAGTGAAAACACCGGAAGAGTCAGTCGATGAGGATGACCTCTTCAGAGTTGTGCGCACGATTCCCGCCGAGGAAGCATTCCGGCCACTTTCTGAAAGCGTTTGCCCACTCGTCAACAATTCGTAAAACGCTGAAGCCCTAACAACACATAACAATAAGGACTTGGCATGGAACAGACACCCTTAATTCACCGTAATACGATTGGCGCTGCGCTAAACCGCAGCGCTCGCAAATATTCTCAGCAACTCGCACTAACGTTTGGTGAACGAACCTGGAACTATCAATCGCTTAACAATGCCGCTAACAGCGTAGCCAGTGGCTTGTTAAAGGCCGGTCTTTCTCCTGGGGATCGGTTGGCGGTATACGGTAAAAACTCCGATGCCTATGTCATTGCCTGGCTTGCTGCCACTAAAGCGGGCTTAGTACATGTGCCTATTAACTTTGCGCTAAGTAGTGATGAACTGCGCTATATCCTTGAACAGTCCGGGGCGAAAGGAGTGCTAAGCGATAGTTCGTTAGCTGACAAAGTGCAGCAGGCAACCCAGGGTTTAGCATTAACGGTCAATGGAACACTGCATGCTGATCAACAAGATATCCCGTTAGGTCGTTTTGATGTCTTGGCTTATGTGCATTCCTCGCCATCAACAAGGGAGCCAGCGGTCGCCGTAGAGGGAAGCAGTTTGGCACAGCTGCTCTATACCTCTGGCACAACAGCAGCGCCTAAAGCGGCAATGATGACCCACCAAGCGCTGATGGCGGAATATATGGCCTGCATGGTGGAGTTGGATATCAAGGGAAGTGACGCCATGTTGGCCGCTCTTCCACTTTACCACTCCGCACAAATGCACGTTTTTTTGATGCCAGCTTTACTACTGGGCGCCCCCATTCATTTGCTTGAAGCACCGCTTCCGGATAGCTGTCTGGCGACAATTACCGAACAAAAAATCGTATCTTTTTTTGCGCCGCCCACGGTGTGGATCAGTTTGCTACGTCATCCTGACGTTGATCGGCTTGATTTAACTTCGCTCAAGAAGGCGTACTACGGTGCCTCGATCATGCCGGTGCCTGTGTTGGAAGAGATGCAGCAGCGTTTCTCCGGCGTTGGTTTATATAACTGCTACGGGCAGAGTGAAATTGCCCCCTTGGCAACGGTATTACGTCCAGATGAGCATGCAGAGCGTCCTGCGTCGGCGGGACGGCCGATACTTACGGTGGAAACGCGCATTGTTGATTTGGAAATGAACGACGTTGCCCCCGGTGAGCATGGCGAGATTGTCCATCGTTCGCCGCAGTTAATGACGGGCTACTGGGATAAGCCGGAGATGACCGCTGAGTCTTTCCAAGGCGGCTGGTTTCACTCTGGTGATGTGGGCTACTTCGATGAAGCAGGCTATTTATATGTCGTGGACCGGATTAAAGACGTTATCAATACGGGGGGCGTGCTGGTTGCCAGCCGTGAGGTGGAAGAGGCGCTGTTTAAGCACTCGGCTATTTCGGAAGTAGCGGTGGTGGGGCTGCCTGACGAAAAGTGGATTGAAGCGATTACCGCCGTCGTTGTGGTGAAAGAGGGGCAAGTGGTTAGCGAGGATGAACTTATCCTCCATACAAAAAACTTGATTGCACCCTACAAAGTTCCTAAGCGTGTGGTGTTTGCAGAGGCTCTGCCAAAAAGCACCGCAGGTAAAATTCTTAAACGTCACCTGCGCCAAGACCTAAAGGAGTGAGCATGGACGAGCAAACACAGGCGCTGTTTCATGACATGATCAGCCGCTGCTTAGCGCAGGAAGTGGCACCTTTCTATGACCAGTGGGAAGCGGACGGTGAAATACCGCGCTCTTTATGGCTAGCGCTGGGTGCCGCTGGTCTATTGGGGATTGATCTTGATGAGACCTATGGTGGCTCAGGTGCCGATATTGCCATCACCCAACTGGCACTGGAGGAGATGTCTCGGCAAGGGTTTGGTGGGCTAGCCAGCGCTTACAACATTCACGCCAATATCGTGATGCCTTACCTGCAAAATTTAGCCACTGATGAACAGCGCGAAACCTGGCTACCCCGCATGGCAAGCGGGGAGTGGTTGGGGGCGATTGCCATGAGCGAGCCGCATGCTGGCAGTGACTTGGCAGCGATGAAAACCCGCGCCACCAAAACAGCCGATGGGTGGCTGCTCAACGGCAGCAAGCTGTTTATTACCAATGGCCAAGTGGCCGATCTCGTTATTGTCTGTGCAAAAACAGACCCCAGTGCAGGTGCAAAAGGGGTCTCGCTGTTTTTGGTTGATACGTCACTTGCCGGTTTTTCCCGTGGCAAGCCCATTAAGAAAATTGGCCAGCACGCCAGCGATACGGCAGAACTAGCATTTGACCAGCTGCAACTGCCTAACAGTGCCTTATTAGGGGAAGAGGGCGCTGGGTTTCGCTATCTAATGCAAGAGCTGCCCCGGGAGCGCTTAGGCGTAGGCGCGCAAGCGCTTGGCGCGGTAGAGGGCGCGTTGGCATTAACGCTTGATTACGTTACCCAACGTCACGCGTTTGGTCAGCGCGTGGCCGACTTTCAAAATACCCGCTTTACGCTGGCTGAGATCAAGGCACAGCTGGATGTCGCGCGAGCTTACTTCGACCAGTGCGTTAATAGGTACCGCCACGGCACGATGACAAGTACCGAGGCCGCGATACTCAAATTACAGCTTAGCGAGCTGCAGTGTCGTGCTGTTGATCGGTGCCTTCAGCTGTTTGGTGGTTATGGCTACACCCATGAATATCCCATTTCACGCTTCTATTTAGACGCCCGCGTGCAAACTATTTACGCCGGTAGTTCTGAGATTATGAAAGAAGTGGTCGCACGCTCGCTGTTGGGCAAAGTGGCTTAAGCGCTTTTCTTAAGTCCTTTTCCGCTGTGCGTTATTACTAAGGAGAGATTATGCAACTGGATAGCGTTGTTATTGTAAGCGGTGCTCGCACCGCTATTGGCGGGTTTGGTGGGTCGCTCTCATCTTTCGCGCCCCATGCGTTAGGCACTATCACTGCTCAGGAAGCATTGCGCCGTGCGGGCATTGCTGGCGCTGATATCGATCACTCTGTGTATGGCCATATTATTACCACTAGCCCAGAAGATGCCTATCTTGCCCGTCATATCGCGTTGAGTGCGGGTGTGCCGAAAGAAGCCGGTGCCTTTAATGTTAACCGGTTATGTGGTTCCGGCGTGCAGGCAGTGATATCCGCTGCGCAGCAAATCGCTCTGGGCGACAGCCGCTTAGCATTGGCAGGTGGGGCTGAGTCGATGTCGCGGGGCGCTTATCTACTGCCGCCCCAAGCACGCAATGGCATACGCCTTGGCGATGCCAATATCCAGGATCTTACCCTCGGCATTCTTAGTGATCCATTTGGCAGCGGACATATGGGAATGACCGCTGAAAATATCGCCAAGCAGTATGGCTTAAGCCGCGAGCAGCTAGATCAGTTTGCGGTGGATAGCCATCGTAAGGCGGCAAAAGCCATTGCAGAAGGGTATTTTGACGCGCAAATCGTGCCTGTTGAGGTGACAAAAGGAAAACAGACGGTTTCCTTTGCCCGTGATGAGCATGTGCGAGAAGGCGTTGAGTTAAGCGATTTAGCACGGCTTAAACCGGCCTTTAAAAAAGAGGGAGTGGTTACGGCAGGCAATGCCTCTGGAATCAACGATGGCGCAGCGACCTTGGTGCTGGCGCATGCTGATGAAGCACAGCAGCGCAATTTAACGGTTAGGGCGCGACTGCGCGTGGCAACCACCGCCGGCGTGGAGCCTTCGGTAATGGGGTTAGGGCCAATCCCTGCGGTGAAACGCTGCCTCCAGCAGGCAGGGCTGACGATCAATGACATTGATGTGATTGAGTCCAATGAAGCGTTCGCGGCGCAAGCATTGGCGGTTGCCGATACGCTGGGTTTCCCATTGGAAAAACTAAACCCGAATGGTGGTGCGGTGGCGCTCGGCCATCCAGTAGGCGCGACCGGTGCCATCTTGATTCTAAAAGCCTTACACGAATTGGAGCGACGTCAGGGCCGCTATGGTTTGATCACGCTGTGTATCGGCGGTGGGCAGGGCATTGCGCTGCTAATAGAGCGCGAATAACAAACGGTTTTCCAATAACAATCGACAGGTGTGTTTTATGTCTACGATAACGCCAAAAATACTTCCTTCTACGCCGTCTGCGACTAGCTCGCCGCTGTTAATTAGCGACTTACTTGAGTCCGGTGTTCGAATGGCAGGGAACAACCAGATTGTTTATCGAGACCAGAGCCGTCATGACTATCAACGTTTTCGTGAGCGGGTACACCAGCTTGCCCATACGCTAACAGCACAGGGCGTTCAGGCTGGTGATGTGGTGGCGGTGCTGGACTGGGACAGCCATCGCTATTTAGAGTGCTTTTTTGCCATTCCCATGATGGGTGCCGTGCTACACACCGTCAATGTACGTTTGGCGCCTGAGCAAATTCACTACACGATGGAGCACGCTGAAGACGTCTTTGTACTGGTACATGAGGATTTCGTACCGCTACTGGAGCCGCTGGCTGATCAACTACCTAATATACGCGGTTACCTACTTTGCCAAGATGCGGCGAGTCAAGAAACACAAAGCACCGTCAGCACGTCGCTGCCATTAGTGGGTGAGTTTGAGGCGTTGTTAAGTGAGCAGCCAACTCATTACGAGTTCCCTATTTTTGATGAAAATGCAGTGGCTACGCTGTTCTACACGACGGGCACCACCGGCAACCCGAAAGGAGTGTTTTTTACCCACCGCCAATTAGTTCTGCACACACTAGGTGAAGCCAGTACCTTCCAAGCACCGGGTTGTGAGCTGCTCAACCGTGACAAGGTATACATGCCCATCACGCCGATGTTCCATGTGCATGCGTGGGGAGTGCCTTACACCGCCACGTTGATGGGAGCGACCCAGGTCTACCCTGGCCGCTATGAGCCGGAAATGTTGGTCAAACTGCTGGTGAACGAAAAGGTCGATTTCTCCCACTGTGTGCCAACGCTGTTAAATATGGTGGTGAGCGCTGACGCTATCGCATCGAAAAAAATTGATTTAACTGGTTGGAAGGTGCTTGTGGGCGGCAGTGCGCTAACCCAAGCCCTGGCTAGCCGTGCTTGGTCACTCGGCATTGATACACGTAGTGCTTACGGCATGTCAGAAACCTGTCCGCTGCTAACCGCTGATATTTTGCCTCAGGATGTTGCCGAAGCTGATTTTGAAACGCAGCTTCCCTGGCGGTGTAAGGCTGGTTTACCCGTGCCCCTAGTGAAATTGCAGGTGGTTGATGCCAATGGAGAACCGTTACCCCATGATGGCGTCAGTGTCGGTGAAGTGCGTGCCCAGGCACCCTGGTTAACCCAGGCGTACTACAAAGAAGAGAAACGCAGTGAAGAGCTTTGGCGGGATGGATGGCTGCATACCGGTGATGTTGGCTCGATTGATGAGCATGGTTTCTTGGCCATTAGCGACCGTATTAAAGATATCATCAAAACCGGTGGAGAGTGGCTCTCTTCACTTGAGTTGGAAAGCTATATCAGCCAATGCCCAGGTGTGGCGGAAGTGGCGGTCATTGGCGTTACGGATGATAAATGGGGTGAGCGTCCAGCAGCGCTCGTTGTTCCCAGCGATGTCAATAACCCGCCCACGGCAGAAGAGGTACAGGCGTTTATGGAGCAGTTCGTCGAACAGGGCAGCATCAACCGCTGGGGCATTCCATCGTTGATTCGCTTCGTAGATGAAATTCCTAAAACCAGTGTCGGTAAGCTGGATAAAAAGCGCATTCGCACTGAGATATAAACGCTAGCGTTTTATGCCCGCCGTTTGCGCCTTGCGGTAAGCGGCGGGTGAATTCCCCGTCCACTGTTTAAACGCTCGGCTAAGACAAGCCAAGTCTTCAAATCCTAGTTTTTCTGCAATGGCTGTCAGTGGCTGTGTGCTGCGAGTGAGTGCTTGAATAGCATAGTCGCGACGGTATTCGTCTTTAACCGCTTGGAAATGGGTACCTTCAAGTTTCAAGTGTCTTGAGAGTGTGCGCACAGACATATGTAACGCGTCTGCCACATGCTGAACCGTGCATGAGGTGGGTAAGTGGCGGCTAAGATGTTCGCGAACGCGGTGCGTAATCAAACGATCTTCAAAAGAGACGTAGAACCAGTCAGCCGGTGCGCGTTGTAGAAATGCGCCAAGATGCTGTTTGGTTTGACGTATGGGGTGGTTCAGAAACACCTTATCAAAGTAAACAGCTGTTTGCGGTTGATCAAATTTTAGCTTGCCGGGATAGAAGTAGAGATAGTCAGCACTGTGAGCGGGTTGGGCGTAGCCGCACTCCATCAAGATAGGTGGAATTTTGCGTGCGATCATCCAGGAGGCGATACCGTGAAACAGTTTCAACATCAATTCATGAATCAATATGCGACTGCCATGAAGCGGTGCGCGTTCTTCAAGCGCCATCCGAGCAAAGTCGCCTTCAATGGTAAAGTCGTAGCCGAAATCATCTAATAGAATTCGAAAAAACTGCGTATAGCGGTGAAGCGCAACATGCAGCGTAGGCGCATCTAGCAAGCTCAAGCACAGCAGCTTTAGCGTTCCACAGCGTAGCGGCCTGGAGAAAAAGCATGGCGTCTCATCATCTAGCTCAAGGGCGAGGAGACGGTAAAGCTCGGCAAACTGTTCAACAGTGACTCGGCCGTTCGGTGCGCTGAGTAGAAAGGGGGAAATTCCAGCAAGCTCTAGGTAGCGGACAGGGGAATGCTCAGTGGCGGGTAAGCCACACAGTAGTTCGTTCACAAAGTGCATTGAGACAGTAACGGTCACGATGTCAGCCCTAAACGAGTAGCTTGGCGCTACCTTGTTATTATCACGTGATGGTGGGACGTTAGCACGATGTGTCGTTTGGCTCTATAAGGGCTCTCCTTAACGCGAGCGCATGCGTTACACTGTGCGCCTCATGATGAAGGAGGACACTGCGTGACCTTGTTACGACTCGAACAGCTGCAACTCGCTTACGGCACCCAAGTACTGCTTAACCGCGCCGACCTAACGGTTGAAAAAGGCGAGCGGCTGGCGCTGGTCGGGCGCAACGGCACCGGTAAATCAACGCTATTAAAACTAGTCGCGGGCGATATTCATGCCGATGATGGTTCCATTTGGCGTGCGCCGGGCTTGAAGATTGGCGTATTGTCCCAGGAGCTGCCTGAATCCTCAGGCATGACGATTTTTGACATGGTTGCTCAGGGGCTGCCGGAAGCGGGAGAATTGCTTTCTGAATACCAGCACCTGATCAATGATCCAGACCCCGACATGAACCGTATGGCCAAGCTGCAAACCCGCATCGAGGCCATCGACGGCTGGTCTTTCCATCAGAGCATTGACGTTGTACTCACCCGTTTAGGGTTACCCCCTGAAGCTGAAATGAGCGCGCTTTCCGGTGGCTGGCGCCGCCGTGTTGCGTTGGCGCGTGCCTTGGTTTCTGAGCCGGACTTGCTGCTTCTTGACGAGCCTACCAACCATCTCGATCTAGATACGATTGCTTGGTTGGAAGAGCAACTGCTGGCCTTCAACGGCGCGGTATTACTGATTACCCACGACCGTGCTTTTTTATCTAAGCTGGCCACCACGATCCTTGAGCTAGACCGAGGTAAGCTTGGCCGTTATCCCGGTAACTATGCCGAGTATCAAGAGCGTAAGCAGCACGAGCTAGAAGTAGAAGCGCGGGAAAATGCGCTTTTCGATAAAAAACTGGCCCAAGAAGAAGTCTGGATTCGTCAAGGCGTCAAAGCGCGGCGTACACGCAACGAAGGACGTGTGCGGGAGCTTGAGCAGATGCGTTTAGAGCGTAGCCAGCGACGTGAGCGTCAGGGAACTGCCAACCTCAATGTCGACAGCGGCGAGCGTACTGGCAAGCGGGTAGTCGAGCTGAAAGGCGTAACACAGCGCTTTGGCAATGATGTCATTCTACGTGATGTGAATCTTGAAGTGATGCGTGGCGACCGCATTGGTTTCCTTGGTCGCAACGGTGCAGGTAAAACAACGCTGCTGAAAATCTTGCTAGGCGAGCTTGCGCCAACAGAAGGTAGTGTTCAGTTGGGGACCAATTTAAAGGTCGCCTATTTCGATCAATTGCGTGCCGGTCTAGAGCTGGAAAAAACCGTCTACGACAACGTCGCCCAAGGCAGCGATCGGGTAACCGTTGGTGGAAAAGATCGCCACGTAATGAGCTACCTTCAGGATTTTCTATTCACACCTGATCGTGTTCGACAGCCGGTGAAAGCCCTTTCCGGCGGCGAATCCAACCGTCTGTTGTTAGCCAAGTTGTTTACTCAACCTGCCAACGTATTGGTGTTGGATGAGCCTACCAACGACCTGGATATGGAAACCCTGGAGCTGCTTGAAGAGCTGCTGCTGGACTTTGATGGCACGCTGCTCCTGGTCTCTCACGACCGGACATTTATGGATAACGTCGTGACCAGCATGCTGGCTTTTGAAGGCGAGGGGGTTGTGCGTGAATATGTGGGTGGCTACACGGATTGGATTCGCCAAGGAGGTAAACTGCCGCCTGCTCCGTGGGAAGGCGCTGCCCGCCAGAACACTGAACCGACCAGCGTTGCGGTTGAAAAAACGCCAGAGAAACCGGTTGCTGAGCCTGTTAAAAAAACCGTTAAGCTCTCTTACAAAGTGCAGCGGGAGTTAGATGCGCTACCTGCGGAGATTGAGCGCCTTGAGAATGAAGTAGAGGCGTTAGAGCAAGAGATTGGCGACCCCGCTTTCTATCAGCAAGAAGCCAGTGCCGTCACAGCAAAATTGCAAGCGTTAGAGAACGTACAGCAAACGCTTGAAACGGCAATGGAGCGTTGGATGGAGCTTGAGGCGATGGCCAGCGGTGACTGACACCCGCATCAATGAGTAAAGGCACCCAATGGGTGCCTTTCTACATTGGTTACTCGTCGCTCTCTTCACCTTTTTTGCCGACCCGAACGGCCAAAACGTCGCACTGCGCGCCGTGAAGTACGCCGGTAGACGTGGAGCCTAGCAGCAGGGCAAAGCCATGGCGCCCATGCGAGCCAACAACGATCAGGTCGACGTTGTGCTCTTCTGCAAAACGATGAATTTCCGTGTCTGGCATGCCGACAACGACATGTTGATCAGCGGGCTCGACGTGAGGGGCGGCAATTTCAGTCAGCCGTTTCTTCGCGTGATCATCCAGCTGGTCTTGAATGCTGGTGAGATCCATCGGGATGTCACCACCGTAAGCGAAGCCCAATGGCTCAAGGGTATGCATGATCGAAATCTTGGCGTCGTCATTGCGAGCAGCAATCGCGACTGCACGCTCTAAGATTTTATGGGAGTCTTTAGTTAAATCAACGGCTACTAAAATGTGGTGATAGCTCATGGCTTATCTCCTTCGTGATAATTAACAAAGAGAACGCTTTGTTAGATGACCTTTACTTTAGGCTTCAAGTGCCATCTTAACAACGATCTATGTCATGCTTTTTTAAGTTAACCCGATAGTATGACTAATTTTAACATCCATGCTGATGGCCAGTATTTGCAACGAGGAGAAGTGGTTAGATGGAGTGGCTTATTATTATTTTTATATCGCTGTTTGTTATCGCACCGGTAATGTGGCTTAAGCCCAGCCCGCGGCAGAAGCGCCATATGGCGCTGCGTTTGAATGCCGCCAAGAAGCACGGGGTAGTGATCAAGATGGAGAAGCCCCCGTTGCATAATTTTCGAGGCACGATGCCCGCTTATCGGTGGTATTTTTCCCATCACGCGCCAGGGCCTGATTTTGTGTTAGTGCGTGAATCGAACGCAAGTGAAGCGCTGGAGCTTTATCATGCTGGGTGGCGTTGGCGCATTGCACCATTACGGCCATTGCCAGAAATGGCAAGCGCTACTTTGAAAGCCCTGCTAGAGCGCCTTCCACAAGATGCTTTGGTGGTCGAGTCAAACGCGACGGCGTTAACACTATGGTGGTGGGAGTCACAAACTGCAGAGCGTTTTGCTATCTATGGAGAAGATTTTCAGACGCTAAGAAAGGCGCTTAGCGGATTGTCAGACCGCCCTGCTGCAAAGCCGCTAAATGGGGCTGGCGAAACAGCAGGGCACTGATGGACGTCTTATGCCGAGGGACCGTCTTGGTCTCTTAACTGAATCGCCATACCATTGGACTCTATTAGCGCTAGCCACTTGTCTAACTGATCTAGATCACTCTCACTTAGGCCCGCCAGCATCTCTTTGCGTGCCTCCTGGACGACGCTGTCGATTTGTTCAAGTAGCGGCATTGCCGTTGGCGTCAGATAGAGTCGTTTGCTTCGGCGATCATTATCGCAGGCCCGTCGCTCAACCAGTCCTTGCTCCTCAAGTTGTCCAAGGGTTCTAACTAATGAGGGCGCTTCTACGCCAATCACCCTTGCTAAATCACACTGTGGGTTGCCTTCACCTAACTTCCATAAATGGTAAAGCGTCACCCAGCGTGTTTGTGTTAACCCCAAGGGTGCCAGTCTTCGATCAAGAATAGAGCGCCACAAGTGGGGCAGACGTGCAATGCGAAAACCAATTGTTGAAGCCATAGTAAACAGCTACCGAAAAATGTAAGTAGGCGAATTGTCATAAGCTGCGCCGCTGAATGCAAGGCGTTATGTTATTCGTCCGTTGACAGATCGTTTTCAGAATTGTTGTTTCCGGGTATAAAGCGCCGCAAATTTAGCGCACTCAAGCCGCTAGGTTGGATTTTGCTATCCGCTATCGTGGCTTTTTCCAAATCTTCCGAAACAGTAAACCGGATCAGCCCCAGCCGTTGTCCGCTGGCGGTCATAATGTCGATACGCCACTCTCCCGACGGTGCTTCTGGGAAATTTTGCTTATGGCTCCAGGCACGATAGCCCTGCTCCCGTCCACCGTTGATAGCAAGTTCTACTTCATCTAACAATTCGCCGTTGTGGTGCCATGCATGATGAATTGTCTCGCTTAATCCACGCGGTGCCCGAATGGCGGTGTAAACGTAAAGGCCGGTTGAGCGAATTGCGTCTGGCGTAAGCGCCATGGCTCCCTGCGGCTCGCGGCTCTGAATATCTAGCGCTGGAGAAAGTGCACTGTTTGTCATCCATAAGCTGGCAGGAGGTACCCATATTTTGCCGAGCCAGGCCGCATAGGCCAGCACGATAGTGAGCACAAAGAACCCGCACCAGCGCGTTAACGAGCGTTTTTTAAGTAAGTGCCAAAAACTGGGCAGCGCAACCAATATGGTGATCACTAGCGCAAGGATCAAGCTTTGGCCAGTCGTCAGCTGCAGCATGATAGGCAGAATAACCAGTACCACTAAAAAGACACATTGGGCATGAAAGATAAAATAGAGGCTTCGCCAGCGCCCAGCGAGTTTGTAATAGAGCGGATCTATAATCGACAGTATTGCCATTGCGATCACTAACAGCGCAAATAGTGTCTGCCCGCTGTTCCACACGGTTGTAACCAGGATAAATGGCAACGTAAAGAAAAGTGTTTCCTGGTGAATCATTTGGGCGATAAAGGTAGTAACACCGCGGGGCAAGGTGGGATGGCCGCGTTTAGCAAGCCAGCGCCCGATGAGGCTCTCAGAAAGCAATAGCAGCCAGGCAAAAAGAAGTCCCAGCGCTAATACCGCTCCTAGCCACTGTTGGCGGTCCACCAGAAAAAAACTACCTAGCCCGGCGCCAAACGCGATAGGTGGCCACAGCCAGCTCCAGGGTTTTAAGCGTTCGACGGTACGTTCAACCCGTGCTTGTAGTGCCGTAATACGGGCGGGAGTAAAGAAACTACCCATGGCGTTGTTGGCTCATAAATGAAAACAGCATGATCGTTGGATTCGTCGGCAAAGTCGATGCGTTGCCTATCCTGTCTATAAAAAGCGCAAAAAATGTGGGCCTGCTGTAAGTTGATTTGTGTAAGTGCACTTGAGAGATAAGCGCATTAGCCAAAAGTCAGGGCTTGACGTTCCTCATTATCTCAACCAAGCTTACGCAATCAAACGACCGTATGAAATGCGTGGCAGGTCCGATTAATGGTGCCAGCCCGAACTTGTGGAGAGAGCGCGGATGATCTATCAAGGCAATGCCATCACGGTGGAGCGTCGTGACACCCAAGGTGGCAATGACATCGCTAAGCTCACTTTCGATCTGAAAGATGAGTCCGTTAATAAGCTATCCAGTGCTGTTGTGGCAGAGTTGGGCGAAGCAGTAAAAGCGCTTCAAGCTGAAAGCGGCCTACAGGGGTTGATGATTAGCAGCGGCAAAGATGCGTTTATTGTCGGCGCTGACATCACCGAATTTCACAGCCTTTTTGACAAAGGCGAAGAGTATCTCGTTGAGATGAACCTTAAGGTTCACGACATCTTTAATGCGATTGAAGACCTGCCTTTTCCAACCGTGACGGCCATTAATGGCTTGGCACTGGGTGGCGGCTGCGAAGTACTGTTGACGACTGATTTCCGAGTAATGAGCGAGAAAGCCAAAATTGGCTTGCCTGAAACCAAGCTAGGCATTCTGCCAGGTTGGGGGGGATGTGTACGTTTACCCCGCTTGATTGGTGCGGATAACGCCATTGAGTGGATTGCTGGCGGCACTGAAAATCGTGCTAACGCAGCACTTAAAGTCGGCGCAGTCGATGCTGTCGTTACTCACGAGCTGCTTGAAGAAGCCGCGTTGGACATTCTAGACCGTGCCAATGCCGGCGAGTTAGATTACCAGGCGCGCCGTGAAGAGAAGAAAGCACCGCTTAATCTCAATGCCATTGAGCAAATGATGGCATTTGAAACCGCCAAAGGGTTTGTCGCTGGCAAGGCTGGCCCTCACTATCCCGCGCCGGTAGCGTCGATTAAGGTGATTCAGAAAGGCGCTGGCGAGACGCGTGCCCGCGCCCAGGCGATTGAAGCAAAAGCATTTGCCAAGCTAGCACTCAGCAGTGTTGCCTTTAACTTGGTTGGCTTGTTCCTTAACGACCAAGTCGTGAAGAAAAAAGGGAGCAAATACGAGAAGCAGTCGCAGCCCGTTAAGCAGACAGCTGTGCTGGGCGCTGGCATTATGGGTGGTGGTATCGCCTATCAGAGCGCCAGCAAAGGCACGCCCATCATAATGAAAGATATTAACGATGAGGCGATTGAGCTGGGTCTGAAAGAGGCGCGTAAGCTATTTGCTAAGCAGGTAGAGCGTAAAAAGCTGACGACTGAGCAGATGGCTGAAAAGCTAACCAACATTCGCCCCACGCTTTCCTACGGTGATTTCGGCAATGTTGATCTAGTAGTTGAAGCTGTCGTTGAAAATCCCAAGGTCAAAGGCGCCGTGCTGACCGAAGTGGAAGGCATGGTGAGCGAAAACACCATCCTTACTTCTAACACCTCGACGATCTCTATCAATCGCTTAGCCAAAAACCTTAAGCGTCCAGAAAACTTCTGCGGCATGCACTTTTTTAACCCTGTGCATCGTATGCCGCTGGTGGAAGTGATTCGTGGCGAGAAGACGTCAGATGCAGCGGTGGCCGCCACAGTTGCCTACGCTCGTGCAATGGGCAAAACCCCGATTGTTGTGAATGACTGCCCCGGCTTTTTGGTCAACCGCGTACTGTTCCCCTATTTCGGTGGCTTTAGCTTCCTGGTAGAGCAGGGCGCTGATTTCCAACGCGTTGACAAAGTGATGGAAAAATTTGGCTGGCCCATGGGTCCTGCTTACCTGTTGGACGTAGTGGGTCTAGATACAGCGGTACACGCTAACGAAGTGATGGCGGAAGGCTTCCCGGATCGCATGGCGCGTGACGGCAAAACCGCGATTCAGGTGATGTACGACAATAAGCGTCTGGGCCAGAAGAACGATAAAGGCTTCTATGCCTATGAAGAAGATAAGAAAGGCAAACCTAAGAAAGTTACCGACGAGCAAGCCTACGCGCTGGTGAAAGACGTCGTGAAAGAGCAGAAAGAGTTTTCTGATGAAGACATTATCGCTCGCATGATGGTACCGCTGTGTCTGGAAACTGTTCGTTGCCTTGAAGATGGCATCGTGGAAACTCCCGCTGAAGCCGATATGGCATTAATCTACGGCATCGGCTTCCCTCCCTTCCGCGGTGGCGCACTGCGCTACATTGACGCGATGGGTGTTGCCGAATTCGTGAAGCTAGCCGAAAACCTTGCGGAAGAGTTAGGCCCGCTTTACGCGCCCACTGAGAAGCTGCGTCAGATGGCTCAAAATAACGAGCAATTTTATGCTGGCTCTCAGGCCTAACCACCACGCAAAGGAGATATAAGATGAGTTTGAACCCAAGAGATATCGTGGTGGTTGACGGTGTACGTACCGCCATGGCGAAAGCTAAAAATGGTGCATTCCGCAATGTGCGCGCTGAGAACCTGTCAGCAGCCGTCATGCAGGCGCTGTTTGATCGTAACGCGAATTTAGACCCGTCCGAAGTGGACGATGTTATCTGGGGCTGTGTTAACCAGACGCTCGAGCAGTCCATGAATATTGCGCGTAATGCGGCAATCATGACCGGTATTCCGCGCTCGGTGCCTGCGCAAACGGTTAACCGTCTGTGTGGCTCCTCGATGACGGCACTGCATATTGCGGCGGCCAACATTAAAGCAGGCATGGGCGACTTTTACGTGATTGGTGGGGTAGAGCACATGGAGCACGTGCCCATGGCTCACGGTGTTGATGTTAACCCCGCTGCCAGTAAATACGCCGCAAAAGCCGCCATGATGATGGGGCTGACCGCTGAACTGCTGGGCAAAATGCACGGTATTTCTCGTGAAGACCAGGATAAGTTTGGCGTGCGTTCCCATCAGCGTGCCCAGGCCGCGATGGAAAAAGGCTACTTCGATAACGAAATCATTGGTGTTGAAGGCCACGATCAGCGCGGTTTTAAAATTCTGTTCAAGAACGATGAAGTGATTCGTCCTGAGGCCAGTATCGAGTCAATGGCCAGCCTCAAGCCGGTATTTGATCCTCGCAACGGTACCGTTACTGCGGGCACGTCATCTGCATTGTCGGTAGGGGCTTCGGCAATGGCTGTTATGAGCTACGAGCGCGCTCAGGCGCTGGGGCTTGAGCCGATTGCAAAAGTGCTTTCAACAGGTGTTGCAGGCTGTGATGCCTCTATCATGGGTTACGGCCCAGTGCCTGCGTCTAAAAAAGCGCTGAAAGCCGCTGGCTTGTCGGCAGCCGATATTCAAACGGTTGAGCTTAACGAAGCGTTCGCTGCACAAGGTCTGCCCGTTTTGAAAGATCTAGGCTTCCTAGATGCCATGGATGAAAAAGTAAACCTCAACGGTGGTGCCATTGCGCTAGGCCACCCGCTAGGCTGTTCGGGCTCGCGTATCTGTACGACGCTGCTTAACGTTATGCAGCAGCGCGATACTACCCTCGGCCTTGCCACTATGTGTATCGGCATGGGGCAAGGGGTTGCGACGGTGTTTGAACGACTCAAATAAACACAGCGTTTACCCACAAAACGGCACCCATGCGGTGCCGTTTTTGCGTTCAGAGCGGCATTAAAATAAACCGTTATCCAGTCCCGCTGCCATGTAAAGGCCTAGCTCTTCTACTTGGTCGGCAAAAGTGTCCTGCCATTGACCACGTAACGTTAGTGGTTCCTGAACCCAGCGCCAACGTAGTCCTGTCACAATGCTTTCTACTGCACGCCGGGTGCCGGTGCCGTCGTGTCCAGCGCGAATATAGAGCGCGCATGGAAGCCCTTGTTTCTCTTCCAATATGCTGTAGTAGCTGCGATCAAAAAAATCCTTAAGTGCACCGCTCATGTAGCCCAGGTTTTCTGTCGTGCCCAGCAAGATGCCATCGCAGGCGCGAATATCATCAGGACCAGCCTCGAAAGGCGTTTTTACTATGCAGGCAACCTGCTCAACAACGTCTTGGCTTGCGCCTCGCTGGGCGGCATCACGCAGAGTGCGTGTATTAACTGATGGAGCATGGGCAACGATTAATAGCTGTTTCATTGTAGTGCCCCTGTTAACTGGAAATTTGCGTAGTAAGCGCAAAGTGTCACACTGCTAAGTACGACTACGATGAGAGCCTATATGCCTGATAATGCCTCTATCAATGTTTTCTACGATGCTGTTTGCCCTGTTTGTCGGAAGGATCGACGTCTTTTTGAGCGTTGGGCTGGCAAGCATGGCAACGGGATTAACTGGTGTGATGTGACTGAGCATCAGCAACGATTGCGTGAAAAAGGGGTAACACCAGAAACTGCTTTACGCTCGCTGCATATCGAAAAAGCTGATGGCACGCTTATCGAAGGTATTAATGCCTACCGTTTGCTGATGATGCGTATTCCTCTGCTTGTGCCAATCGCATGGCTTATTGGCCTGCCAGGGATCAAAAAAGCATTACGCTGGTATTATGATCGCTGGGTGAGAAAGCGCCTAAAGCGGGAAGGGCGTTGGTCTGAATAAGTATGGATATTGATATAGGGAATTTATCATGAAGCAGCGTCTTCAATGGTTAGCGCCAGCATTCGCAATGTTTACTATGTTAGCGGGATGCGCTGGTCAGTCAACTTCCTCTCAAGCACCTGATGCTGCCGTTGCTCAGAAGGTTTCACCTGGCGTGGCTCAGGTATCTTCAGGAGCGGCGCAGCCAGGTTACGTAACTAACCGCCAAGTAACCGACTGGGTGCCGCCGCTATTAACCAGCCCTGAAGAGAAGGCGGCCTACTATGTTAGCCGATTGGCAGACAGGCGGTTTGTCTCGCAGTACGGCGGACAAGACAATCCCCGAACTTGGTATATTGCGGCAGAGCGGTTAGGAGAAATCGGCCTGCCCGCTGTGCCTTTGCTGTTTGCGCGACTCAATACAACCGATGACTATGAGTTGATGTTAGCCCTGTATGCGCTTCAGCTTGCCACCCAGGATCCGCTATTGATGGCAAGAACTCGAGGTGACTATATACAGTTGCCCACCGTGTTAGATGCGACGGCAAATGCTGAAAATGTGCGCATCGCGCGTCACTGGTGGCAGCAGCATTCAGCACAGCTAGGTGAGTAGTAATGCGCTGTATTGATAGCGCAAATTGGCGTATCCAACTGGAGTATTGTGCTCAAGCCGTGTAGGCTCCATCGCTTTCTAAGTTCTGTGAATGACTAAGTTCTGTGTATGACTAAGTCCTGTGTATTAGCCTGATGCGTTGGAGCCTATCATGAGTGATCTACCCAATTGTCCTGCCTGTGCCTCTGAGTTTACCTACGATGATGGGATTCAGTATGTCTGCCCGGAATGCGGCAACGAATGGTCAAAAGTAGCAGAAGAGGGCGCTGAAGCGGCTGGCTCTGGTATTCGTGATGCTAACGGCAATATGCTGGCAGATGGTGACAGCGTCACTGTCATTAAAGACCTCAAGGTCAAAGGCAGTTCGCTAGTGGTTAAGGTAGGCACTAAGGTTAAAAATATTCGTTTAGTCGATGGTGATCACGATATTGATTGCAAGGTCGACGGTATTGGGCCCATGAAGCTTAAGTCAGAGTTCGTCAAAAAAGCCTAGTACGCAAAGACATAGTACTTAAAGACATAGTACTTAAAGGCATAGTACTTAAAGGCATAGTACTTAAAGGCATAGTACTTAAAGGCATAGCGCCTTCACCACAAGGTGCTGCTCTTTTAAAAAAACCTGCGAAATCCTCGCAGGTTTTTTTCGTTTAACGCGTCGATAGCTTTTTCAAATGATAATGATTGTTGTTTTTGATGCTATCAGAGCCGAACGTGCTGTTATTTTGCACAAATTGATAACGATTTTGCTCTAGGGCTTCACATCAAATTTATACAGGACTAAAATGGTACCCATTAACGGGTAAGCCAACTGTAACGGCGAATGGGAGTCAACATGCTCAAGCTTTCTCGGCTGACAGATTATGCCGCTGTCGTGATGGCGCAAATTGCTCGCCATCCACAGGCGTCGCATGCGGCGGCTGATTTAGCAGATGCAGTGCAGCTACCACATCCCACTGTTAGTAAGACGCTCAAGATGCTGGTGAAAGCCGGCCTTCTGGAGTCACAACGCGGTGTCCAGGGTGGTTATCGTCTGGCGCGACCAGCGTCACACATTACGGCTGCCGATATTATTGCCGCTATTGAAGGGCCGGTGGCAATGACCGAGTGTAGCCAAGCGGAGGGTGAGTGCGACCTGGCGGCTACCTGCGGTGTCGCTGATAACTGGCAGCGAGTCTCACTGGCGATTCGCACGTTACTGGAAAGCGTTACGCTGGCGCACTTGGCCGATACGACGCCAATCAAGCTGCCCGTACAGTTACCGATTCAAAGCATTAGCCTGGCATCTGCTTAGGCAATGCAACATAGACTAACCCTATTGACGGCGAGCTAGGCTCGCCACCCAACTGCCCGGAGGGTATCACCATGGCAAGCGAAGAAATGGAACAGTTGGTTCGTCGCGAATACAAAGATGGTTTTATAACCGATATTGAAAGCGACACCCTGCCACCTGGCCTTGATGAAAACACCATTGCCTTTATCTCTAATAAGAAAGGCGAGCCGGAATGGATGCTGGAGTGGCGCCTAGATGCATACCGTCAGTGGTTGAAGATGAAAGAGCCGTCCTGGGCGCATCTTGATTATCCGCCCATTGATTATCAATCGATCTCTTATTTCAGTGCGCCCAAGCGCCCGGAAGATCGCCCTCAGAGCCTGGATGAAGTTGATCCTAAGCTTCTCGAAACATATGAAAAGCTTGGTATTCCTTTGCATGAGCGTGCAGCGCTTGCCGGTGTGGCCGTCGACGCTGTATTTGACTCTGTTTCCGTGGCAACCACGTTTAAAAAACAGCTAGGCGAAGCGGGCGTTATTTTCTGCTCGATTTCTGAAGCAATTCGCGATTACCCAGACCTTATCAAACAGTATCTCGGTACAGTTGTTCCGGTGGCTGATAACTACTTTGCCGCACTAAACTCGGCTGTATTTACCGATGGGTCGTTTGTGTTTGTTCCTGAAGGCGTGACGTGCCCTATGGAACTGTCGACCTACTTCCGGATTAATGCGGCTAACACCGGCCAGTTCGAGCGCACCCTGATTATCTGCGAGAGCCGTGCTCAGGTGTCTTACTTGGAAGGTTGTACGGCGCCAATGCGTGATGAAAACCAGCTTCACGCGGCAGTCGTAGAGCTCGTTGCGCTGGATGATGCCTACATTAAGTATTCCACCGTTCAGAACTGGTATCCCGGTGATGAGAACGGCAAAGGCGGGATTTACAACTTCGTTACCAAACGTGGCGATTGTCGCGGTGAGCGTTCGCGCATCAGTTGGACACAGGTAGAAACCGGTTCGGCGATCACCTGGAAATATCCTTCTTGTGTTTTGCGTGGCAAAGACAGTATCGGTGAGTTCTACTCCGTAGCGGTGACTAATGGCCGTCAGCAAGCGGATACTGGCACCAAAATGATTCACATTGGCGAAGGTACCCGTTCCTATATTGTTGCCAAAGGCATTTCGGCAGGTAAGAGCGATCAATCTTACCGTGGCTTGGTCAAAATTGGCCCTCGTGCCAAAGGGGCACGTAATTTCACTCAGTGTGATTCGTTGTTAATTGGCGACAAGTGCGGTGCCCATACCTTTCCTTATCAAGAAATTGGCAACAGCACCGCCACAATTGAGCACGAAGCCACCACGTCGAAGATCGGTGAAGATCAGCTGTTCTACTGCCAAAGCCGTGGGATTTCTGAAGAAGATGCGGTCAGCATGATTGTTAACGGCTTCTGTAAAGACGTTTTCCAAGAGCTGCCGATGGAATTCGCGGTAGAAGCCGAAGCGCTTCTAAGTGTGACGCTTGAAGGCGCAGTGGGTTAACCACTTCGGCCCCGACTTATTTTATGGGAGACGCGCAAGCGTCCCGCAAGAATTTAAAAGGTTATGACTATGTTGCAAGTTAAAGATTTACACGTCACCGTCGACGGCAAAGAAATTTTGAAAGGTTTAACGCTCACCATCAATGCAGGTGAAGTGCATGCCATTATGGGCCCGAACGGCGCGGGTAAATCCACATTGTCGGCAGTGATTGCCGGTAAAGATGGCTACGAAGTGACCCAGGGTAGCGTTACCTTTGAGGGGCAGGACGTGCTGGAAATGGAAATTGAAGAGCGCGCTCAAGCGGGCTTGCTACTAGGTTTCCAATACCCAGTGGAAATTCCAGGGGTGAAAAATATCTATCTGCTCAAGTCGGCGCTTAATGCACAGCGTGTCGCACGTGGTGAAGCAGAAATGCCCGCTCCTGAGTTTATGAAGCTCGTCAAAGAGAAGCTGGGCTTTATGAAGATGGATGCCAGTTTCCTGCAGCGTGCCGTCAATGAAGGTTTCTCTGGCGGTGAGAAAAAGCGCAACGAAATTCTTCAGATGCTGGTGCTTCAGCCAAAGCTGGCCATGCTTGATGAAATTGACTCTGGTCTCGATATCGACGCGATGAAAGTCGTTGCCGATGGCGTTAACAGCCTGCGGGCTGAAGAGCGAGCCATTCTGCTGGTCACTCACTATCAGCGCCTGCTTGACTATATCGTACCGGATAAAGTGCACGTCTTAGTCGACGGTCGTATTGTGAAGAGCGGCGACGCTGAGCTTGCTAAAGAGCTGGAAGCCAACGGCTATGAAGGCATTGAGGAGTCTGTGGCATGAGCGATACGCAAACGTTTTTGGACACGCTGAAAGCGCGTAGCCAACAGCGCGGAGTTGAGCCAACTTGGATCGCGGCCCGCCGCCAAGCGGGAGCTGCCCGCTTTGAAGCCATGGGGTTTCCAGCTCGCCGCGATGAAGAGTGGAAATATACTGACGTACGTACGATTGCCCAGGGCAACTTTGCGCTGGCTGAGACTGCGGACTTTTCCCAGGCACAAGCAGCCGCGCTTACGCTGCCGTTGGATGCGTACCGACTGACCTTCGTGGATGGTGTTTTCTCAGCCGCATTGTCGGACTTAGAAGCACTGCCGAGTAGCGTTCAGGTAATGCCGCTTTCCAAAGCGCTGAGTGATAACCATGAAGCTGTGGGTGGGCCGCTGGGGCGCTTAACGGGAGTAGATTTCTCCCCGTTCGCCGCGCTCAACACCGCGTTTATGGAAGAGGGTGCTGTGGTGCGCATTGCACCGGGTAGCGTGGTGGAAAAACCCATCCTACTGCAGTTTCTGTCCCGCGCGGGCACGCCAGTAATGTGCCATCCGCGTATTTTGGTTGAAGCAGCAGGGCGCAGTGAAGCAACGTTAATTGAGCACTATATCGGTGAAGCCGATGCGGCCAACTTCACCAACGTGGTTGCAGAGCTGATGCTGGATCGCGGTGCGATTCTGAATCACTACAAATTGCAAGAAGCGCCCTTAGGTGATCTGCATGTCGCCAGTATTCATGTCGAACAGGGCCGAGACAGCCGTTACAGCTCCTACAATCTGAATTTGGGCGGTGCGCTGGTACGCAACGACCTGATTAGTGATTTAAACGGCCAAGGCGCAGAAACCAACTTCTATGGCCTGTTCTTTGGTCAGGGTCGCCAGCACGTGGATAACCACACCAAGGTTAATCACAATGCGCCGCTGACGTTCTCGAACGAGAACTACAAAGGCATTTTGGATGACCGTGCCCACGGCGTGTTTAACGGTAAAGTGTACGTTAAGCGCGATAGCCAGAAGATCGAAGGTTTCCAAAGTAACCAAAACTTATTGCTTTCCGATCGCGCGCATATCGATGCCAAGCCTGAGCTTGAAACTTATGCTGATGACGTGAAATGTTCTCATGGCACCACCACGGGGCAGTTGGATGAAGACGCGATCTACGCGTTGCGTACCCGCGGCATCGACAAAGCGACAGCGCGAGGCTTGTTAACACTTGCATTTGCTGGCGAGGTGCTTGAACAGGTCGCGCTAGATGTGATTGCTGAGCGGGTAGAGTTGGCGGTAGCGGGCAAGCTGCCGGAACGCTTCAATCTCGCTGGATTGGTAGAAGCAGCGGCTGCGCTCAACGACTAACGCACTCAACGACTAGCCAAGGAGTCATCGATGCCCCATAGCGTGATTGAGAAACCCTCCGTGCTCGCCCCTGCAGCGTTTGATGTTGAGGCGCTGCGCAACGACTTCCCGATACTAAAACGGGAAGTGCACGGAAAGCCGTTGGTATATCTAGATAATGCCGCGACAAGCCAAACGCCCCAGCAGGTTATTGACGTATTCAGCGACTATTACTCGCGCTATAACGCCAATATCCACCGGGGGCTGCACACCTTGTCAGATGAGGCGACAGCAGCGTTTGAAGCCACACGGCATCGCGTTAAGGCGTTTCTCAATGCGGAAGATGCACGCCAGATTATCTTCACGCGGGGCACGACTGAAGCAATCAATCTAGTGGTTCAAAGTTGGGGGCGCTCCCAGCTGGCTGCGGGCGATGAAGTGCTAATTTCAATGTTGGAGCATCACTCCAATATTGTCCCTTGGCAGCTATTGGCGGCTGAGATCGGCTTTACCATTAAAGTCATTCCCGTTGAGGCTAATGGGGCGCTAGACATGACGGCGTACCGCGCGCTGCTCAATGAGCGCACTAAACTAGTGGCAGTCAATCATGTCTCTAATGCGTTGGGCACCATTAACCCAGTGAAAGAGATGGCAGCGCTTGCCCATCAGCACGGTGCGCTTATCCTGGTCGATGGTGCTCAGGCAACACCGCACCAGCAGGTTGATGTTCAGGATATTGATGCTGATTTCTATGCGTTCTCTGGGCATAAAATTTATGGCCCTACTGGGGTTGGCGTGCTGTACGGTAAGCAGACCTTATTAGAAGCGATGCCGCCTTGGCAGGGTGGTGGCGAGATGATTAAAACGGTCTCTTTTGACGTCGGCACCACCTTTGCGGCGCTTCCGCATAAATTCGAGGCTGGCACTCCCGCGATTGCGGAGGTGATTGCTTTGGGGCGCGCTATTGAGTGGCTAGAAGGCGTAGGCGTGGAGGCGATTGGTGCTTGGGAAGCCGTACTGCTGGAACATGCCACTGCAGAGGTGAGCCAGATAGATGGCTTGCGCATACTTGGCACAGCGCCGCATAAAGCTGGCGTGCTGTCGTTTGTGGTCGAAGGCGCCCATTCCCAGGACATTGGGCTGCTGATTGATCAGCTAGGCGTCGCTATTCGTACTGGGCATCACTGCGCGCAACCATTGCTACATCATTTTGGCGTAGATGCCACGTGTCGTGCATCATTTGCGGCGTATAATACGCTTCAAGAGATAGATACGTTTGTTGCAGCGCTAAAGCGTGTGATTGGAATGGTACGTTAAAGGCCGTCATTTAAGGACCGTTATGGATATTGAGCAAGTGGCCAGCCTTGAACGTGGTCAAAAACTGCCGCTTCAGCGTGATGTTGACGCCATTGCTATTCCGTTTGGCAAAACGGAGACACTGGCCGAAGACAGCGTTGTCAGCGTGATGCAAGCGAAGGGCAGCTCGGTAAGTGTTGGCTATGAAGGGCGGCTTTATCTTATTGAAGGGCGTAATTTGGATGCCTTGGGGCTCGAGCCATTGCCTCGCCCAACGCTGCCTGAAAGTGCCAGCGATGAAGAAATTGAACAGTTTGTCTGGGAGCAGTTGCGTACCTGCTTCGATCCCGAAATACCGGTTAATATTGTTGATCTAGGGTTGGTCTATGGTTGCCGTCTTGAGCGCTTGATCAGTGGCGAGCGGATGGTCACTATTCGTATGACGCTGACCGCACCAGGCTGTGGAATGGGCGATGTCATTGCGGCGGATGCGCGAAATAAAATCCTAGGTGCGCCTCAGATTAACAAGGTGCATACTGAAATTGTCTTCAGCCCGCCCTGGAGCCGTGACATGATGAGCGACGAAGCCAAGCTTGAGCTCGGCATGTTTTAACCCCTGATGGGGAGCTGGATGCACAGCTTGCTATTACGTTACATAAAACGTTTTTTGATGTCGCTAGGAGCACTTATGCTGCTGGCGACATTGCTGTTTATAGTTGGTAATTTTTGGGTGGTTGCTAGTACGGCACGCTATATTGATGACAGCTTTGCGGAGTGCCGCCCAACCGATGTGGCGATCGTATTTGGGACCTCTAACTGGACACGCAGCGGCTTTCGCAACCCACACTTTAACGCCCGTATGCGAACCTCAGCGCGCCTGATTGCCGATCAGCGGGTCAGTCATTTATTGATCTCTGGGGATAATCGTACTCAAGCCTATAACGAGCCTCGCGCCATGTGGCGTGATCTTTATCGTCGCGGTGTGCCAGCAGACCAGCTCACCATGGATTTTGCTGGGTTCAGTACCTATGACACGCTTGCGCGCGCTAGAGATGTCTTTCAGTTAGATAAGGCGTTGCTGGTTACTCAGAGCTGGCATCTTCCCCGTGCGGTTTTTATTGGTCGCGCATTAGGAATGGATGTAACTGGCTGTGTGGCGGAAGAGAAATCTGCTGCCGGGGAGTGGCGGTTGAAAATGCGCGAATGGGTGGCGCGGGTCGCTACGTTAGGTGATCTATATATTTGGGGAAGAGAGCCTTACTTTCTAGGCTCTCCAGAACCTATCGAATTAAACGCTAGTAGCAACGTCGGCGAAGTGTCTCGCCTCCCTGTTGGCCTTGATATTTACCACTACTTTGTGAGGTCGGCGGAGACGTCACATGAGCAGGCGGCGGGTGATCAATAGGCTAGCGATGCGTTTTGCGCTTTTGTAAGCTATACAATTCGCGTATTAGCTTGCGGCAACCTTGCATGCACTCTTCCACTACCGGCTCAATGGGGTCGGGCAGGGGGTGAGTGAATAGCGTTGAAAGGGCCTGCATCAGTACGCGCTCTTGTTCCAACAGCTCATTGATTAATACCTGACTATCGTTGCCCACAAAGCTTTTTAAACGGCTCCATAGCCATAAAAAGTCGTCACGCTCAACGTCAGCATCTCGAGGCAGCATTTTTAAGTGCGCACGGGCCAGTTCCTGAAGTTTACGCATCTGGTTTAACCGCTCGGTATAGTGCGGTTTCAGTGCATCACGCAGCGTGGGTCTCAGGCGTTCAATATTATCCTGGAAATAATCAATGCTATCGGCCAGCGCTTCCAGCACGCTGTCCATCGCCACTTGGCGATTGTCGAGAAACATGAGCGTCTACCTCCTTCGGTGACGCAGATTGTGGGGGTGGCAGCGCTAATTTGCCACCCCTAATGCGGATTATTTTTGCATTAAGCCTTAGCCTTTAGGCTTGGGTGGCGCTTTACGCACTGGCATGGCATTTTTTTCGATGTGTTCGATGATCATGCTGGCGATATCTTTGCCTGTTGCATTCTCAATACCTTGTAATCCAGGTGATGAGTTGACCTCCATAATCACCGGCCCGTGGTTAGAGCGCAGTAAGTCGACACCTGCAACGCGCAGTCCCATGGCTTTTGCCGCTCGAATGGCCGTTGAGCGCTCTTCGGGGGTAATGCGGATGACGCTGGCGGTGCCCCCACGATGCAGGTTTGAACGGAATTCACCTTCGGCTGCCTGACGCTTCATCGACGCAACCACTTTATCGCCAATCACCAGACAGCGAATATCGGCACCGCGCGCCTCTTTAATGTACTCCTGCACCATGATGTTGGTTTTCATGCCCATAAACGCTTGAATAACCGACTCAGCTGCCTGGTTGGTTTCAGCAAGTACAACACCGATACCTTGCGTTCCTTCCAGTAGCTTGATGACCAGCGGAGCACCTTTGACCATGGTAATCAGGTCAGGAATGTCATCAGGAGAGTGGGCGAACCCCGTGATGGGAAGGCCCAACCCCTTTCTAGAGAGAAGCTGTAGCGAGCGCAGCTTATCCCGTGAACGAGTGATGGCTACTGAATCATTTATAACGTAGGTGCCCATCATTTCAAATTGGCGCAGTACGGCGCAGCCATAAAAGGTAACCGATGCCCCTATGCGAGGAATGACGGCATCGAAGGGCTCGATTTCAGCGCCTTTATAATGAATCGACGGATGGTGGGAGGCGATGCTCATATAGCAGCGCAGCGTGTCGACCACGCGAGCGGTGTGTCCACGCTGCTCGGCGGCCTCAATAAGGCGGCGAGTAGAATATAGATTGCGATTGCGCGAAAGCAGGGCAATATGCATGCAGGGCTCCGGGGCCAAAAAATATGGCTAATAAGTTAGTTTAAGGCTCGCCGTGCAAAAATGCAGCCCCAGGGGCTATAAGCAAGCGTCGCATAGCGCGGCGCCCAAGCAGCATGGGATGGCGCATATTGCTACGGTCAGTCAGGGTTAGTTCAACCGGAAAATTTAGTTCACCCAATTGCATCGGGGTGCGAATCACATAACGCCACTCGCTGTGCCCATTAGAGCTGGTAACGCGCCGCCGGTCGTGCAAGTGGAGCTGGTAGCGGTGGGCAGGCGTTTGCGGGCCACCGCTATGGGTAATAAAACTTACCCACAGCTGCCCATCCTCATCTTCATGAGTGTCAATCTCTTCGGCATGCAAAGCAGAGGTGCGCGCGCCAGTATCGGCTTTGCAGCAAAGGTGAAGCCCTAATTCAGGTAACGTCACCATTTCACGGCGGCCGATGACTGCTTTGGCCTGATAGGGTAATTCCTTCACGGCATACTCCTGGCAAATGAAGGTTTGTCATCAAGAAATGAGTCGATCTAGCGTCTCATAAATAAATAGCTAGCTTCTAGCTTGGTTAATCAACGCACTTAGCCTTAGCTGAATCGCGGAGTCAGGCGGCGCGTCGCGTAGTGTCAGCATAACCAATAGGCGAAGTCTGGGAATCAGTGCAAGGTCACGTACGACTGCATTAAAATTAGTGCGTTTGTCTTCTGCTAAACGCTGTAAAAGCAACGGTAAACGTTCAGCGTCTTCTAACAATAACCACCCGCGGCCAGCAATGGCTGCGATAATATCTGGGCCGCAAGCAATGGGGTCAGTTAAGAGGCTTGAGTACCATTTGCCGACACTAACTGACGGAGTACAGCCCACGGCGCGCACGCAGGCGCACAGGGTTTCTACGTCACCATCAATGGCTGCCTGCTCTCCACGCGCCCGTAAGGCACTGACCAGCGGCTCTGCAAGAGGCCTATGCTCCAGGCAATAGCACAGCGAGTGAGCGACACTAGTGGGCAACTGGGGAAGGCGCAGCGCTAGCGCTTCTGATGTGGGTAAGTCGAGGCGTACCACATAATCAGCGATGCCTTGTAACCCCAGTGCTTGCCAGTCAATGGTCTGCTGGCCGCTAAGATAGGCCTCGACAGGCTCTAAGTGTTGGCTAGCGGCAAGCTCTAATGCATAACTGGCCTGAGCATTAAGCATTGCTTGAAAAGTAATATCAGGCGAAAAAGCGAGCGGATTATCCTTCATTAGATGATCCACGTCAGCAGTTTCTGCCTGGCCTAGCGGTTTATTTTCTAGCTGCGCAGCATTTCTCCCAAGGGTTTCGAGCAAGCGATTAATAAAACCGTCTCGTTGGGCGGGGGAGAGCTTGCCTTGTTCGTCTAGCGGCAGCGCCAAAAACCAGATGGCTGGTTCAGGCATGTCACCCATACGAAATACTACGCCAAGGCGTGCCTGCTGTTGCCAGGGTTCCGGCCAGGCTATCTCGCCATTTTCGAATGCACGCAGCGTTTCTCGTGGGCAGTCCGTTACTCGTCGTCCCATATGGTAGAGGGAAACGTCCGCGCCGCTACGTGTAAAAAACTCATCAAGTGTCTGGATTGGTTGCATGACATCCTTCCGCATTTCAAGCCTGCACTCTACCTTGCTGATGTGTCACTGTCAGCCGCAAACGCTGATTAATCCGTGCTTTATTATCAAAATGGTTAAAAATTGCACAACATGGTGTAACCCGCATGAGAGTAACAGTAGCGACATCTTTCCATAGTTTATCCACAGCCTCTTGCAGGTTTTCTGTGAATCTGTGAATAACACACAAACTCTGTCAGACGGTTGGCAACTTACCCACAGTGCTGGGATAATAAAGCTTTACTGATTCAAATGGAAAAGGTGCTTATGAGCGTCCATCAACAGCTTCAAACCGCGCTTCTTGAGCTTGAAGCCACTATGAAGGCCGCTAACTTATGGCGTATGCCAACGCCTGATATTTCAGCATTTAATAGTCAGCAACCCTTCTGTATCGACACGATGTCGCTGCCTCAGTGGATTCGATTTGTTTTTATCGCTCGATTAAATGCACTGATTGATGCCCAGGCCGCTATGCCTGCCAAGTGCGATGTAGCGCCGGCAGTGGCTGCATATCTAATGCAGGAAAAAGTTCGTGCCAGTGACCAGCTACTGGTTGTTCGAGCCGTTGAAAAGATAGATCAGCTAGTTACCGAAAACTAGGTCGCGCTACTACGAGAAGCTGAAGCCTAGTGTGATGAGGGTATCAGCAAAGACAATGCCCAGCACCGCAAGCAGCGGGACTGGGCATTTTTCATGCGATTATGGCGCTAGCACAGCTGTAGCGGTGTTAGAAACGATAGCTTAAGCCTGCCATAACCACTAAGGGATCAATCTCTACCGTGCCTGCAGCGGCACCGTTAACGGTCGCGTCAGTATCGATGTCGATATACCACGCGGCTGCGTTAAGTGCCCAGTTTTCATCGATAAGCAAATCGATACCCACTTGAGCAGCGGCACCCCAGGAGTCGTCCAGCTCCAGTTCGCCTATGGCTAGCTCTTCATCAGAGAAAAAGGTGTAGTTAATACCTGCGCCGACATAAGGCTGTACGCGCGCATCAGTGCCACCTAGCGGGTAGTACTGGAGCGTTAGAGTTGGTGGAAGGTGCTTGGTAGAGGCAAGATTATCACCGTTCAGGGCGATATCGTGCTCAAACGGTAGGGCTGCCAGTAATTCGATGCCCATTTTGTCGTGGAAGCGGTAGCCCAGGGTAAATGCGAAATCGGTTTTATCCTGAACATCAACCGCGAACGCGCCTCCGGCTAATGAACCGTTGTCGCTTTTTGGCTCCACTTTGGCAACACCCACGCGAGTAAAGAAATCGCCAGCGCCGTAAGCTAAAACTTGGCCGCTTGCCATCAATGTGGCTGCTGCAAGTCCAGTGGTGAGCAGTGTTGAAAGAGAGTTATGGCGCATAGCATTGCTCCTGACCATTAATGTGAGTCTTTGCAGTGAGTGGTTAACATGAACCGTTGTTCGACATGATCGCGAACCATGCAAAGAGTGTATCGGGTAGAGGAGGGCAGGTTATTGACCTGGGGCAAAGAGTGGAGCGCCGCCGCTAAATAATGGGCTTTTAAAAGAGGCTGTCAGAAGTGAAAGAGGCCTTCCCGTGGCATGGGAAGGCCTCAATAATCAGCTAATTGTTTAATTAAGCTGAGTGTGTCATTGACGCTCGTCTAGCGATCAATATGCTGATATTCACCCGCATCGGCAGTTATGCTACTAACCACCAAGATGGCAATAAAGGCAGCGATGAAGCCAGGGATGATCTCGTACACGCCGGGGCCACCCATAAATTCTCCGTTCCAGCCTAATGCAATCCAAATCATGACGGTAGCAGCACCCACTACCATGCCTGCAATGGCGCCAGCTCCGTTCGTGCGAGACCACATTAGCGACAGAATGATCAGCGGGCCAAATGCTGCGCCAAAGCCAGCCCAGGCATTACTTACGAGCCCAAGAACTTGCGAGTCCGGATTTGACGCAATCACAGCGGCCACCAGACCAACCAGTACGACACAGATTCGACCGACCTTTACGCACTCTTTATCGGTTGCTTCCTTTCTTAGGAACAGGCGATAGAAATCTTCGGTTAATGAGGACGACGATACTAACAATTGGCTGGAAATGGTGCTCATAATTGCAGCAAGCAGTGCCGCATAGAGGAAGCCGGTGACCAGCGGGTGGAATAGCAGGTTCGCCAGAATGATGAAGATCGTTTCTGGATCCTCGATATCCATGCCGTTGCGGACTGCATAAGCCCGGCCAAACAGACCTAGAGAGACCGCGCCAATCAGGGAAATAAGCATCCAGCTCATGCCGATATTACGGGCAGTCGGGACATCTTTCAGCGTCCGGATGGCCATAAAGCGCACAATGATGTGGGGTTGACCGAAGTACCCCAGTCCCCAGGTAACCGCAGAGAGCCAGCCAATAAAGGTCAGCCCTGACGTCCAGGATAGCAGGGTGGGGTCGACTTCATTTAGCGTCTGCGATGCTTGGGAGAACCCACCGCCGCCTTCGCCAAATAGCACCACTGCAGGCATGATTACTAGCGCCAGCATCATGATGCAGCCTTGCACGAAGTCAGTCATACTCACGGCCAGGAAGCCGCCAACAACGGTGTAGACAAGTACCACTCCAAGTGTAATGAGGATGCCTACAGCGTAGTCGCTCATGCCGCCGATGTTAAAAATACCGGCAAACGCGCTTTCAAACAGTTTGCCCCCAGCGACTAGACCTGATGCCGTGTAAACCGCGAAAAAGATGACGATAACGATAGCAGACACCGTGCGCAGTGAATGCGCACGTGTCGGAAATCGGTTTGCCAAAAAGGCTGGAATGGTAATCGCATTACCGTAGTGAACCGTCTGTTCACGCAGTCGGGGGGCGACCAGGGTCCAGTTGAAGAACGCACCCACCAGAAGGCCAATGCCGATCCAGGCGGATCCCAAGCCGGAAACAAACATTGCGCCGGGCAACCCAAGCAGCAACCAGCCGCTCATGTCCGAAGCGCCAGCCGATAGAGCTGCTACTTGTGGACTGAGGCCACGTCCCCCCAGCATGTAATCTTCTGATGAAGATGTCGCTTTGCGCATGGCATAAATGCCGATGGCGATCATGAGCGCAAAGTAGGCAAAAAGACTAATCCAAACACCGATAGCCATGAAAGTTCTCCAATTTGTCAGGACGGAGCTAGCTCCGACAGGTTAGCGCGCTTGCCGTGCAGAACCGCTAGTAGCACGCATGTTTAACTCCGCTTCTTATTCGTGTAGCAAGGCGCTACCGCTTGGTCCTCGATATTCCTTGCTAGGGAAGCGCCTGTACTGGCCGCCTCCCGGCAACACGAGGTTATTGTCGTCTAAGTTTAGTTGAGAAGCATGGCGCCGACAAAGCCAGCGGGCCTATTCGGCCGTTGCCAGCAAGCTGGCGTTGCCACCCGCTGCGGTCGTATCGATGCACAGATGACGTTCCACCACGTAGCGATCTGGTGAAATGGTCTGAGTCTCGAGCGGCACGATGGCACCGTCGCGCTTAGCGAGTGCTATACGCAGTTCATGCGTCCAATCACTTTTGCCAGCCGCGGCGACGGCGGCAATCCCTTGGACCTCGCTTAGTGTATCTGCTGTGATGCTACCGTCGAGCCCAATCACGGGGGCGCCTGCGTCGACCAGCGGCTGGACGGCTTGAGCTGCGCCTGGTGCAATCACTACTGCAGTACAGCCCGCGCCAAGCGCCTGTACTGCTTGGGCAGCGGCGATATCCAGCGTTGGTCCAAGGCAGAGAACAGCGCCTTTTGGATACATCGCCAAGCGGTTGCTTTCCCCTGTGGGTCCTGGAAGCGTCTGCGGTGTCATGTCGAGTGCCGCTGTCTCGTTAAGGGCCTTGCGGATCACGCCGCCTTTGCCGGAGAGTGCCTTGCGGAGTGCCTCGATTCGATTGGGTCGTACCGCCCAGTTCCGCGCATCCAGCCCATCTAAGGCCGATTGGAGGTCGCTGAGTGAGAGGGTTTTCCCCTCAGGAGCCTTGTGGTGCTCGGCGGTGGCAGTGCGGCGGAAGCGAGTAACATAGAGCGGGCCACCGGCCTTGGGCCCGGTGCCCGAAAGGCCTTCGCCCCCGAATGGCTGGGAGCCGACAATGGCGCCGATTTGGTTACGATTAACATAAACGTTGCCAACATGGATGCGCTCGACGATTTGCTGCACACGATCATCGATGCGGGTATGCAGGCCGAAGGTCAGTCCGTAGCCTTTGCCATTGATGTCGTCGACCACGTTGTCGATGTCTCGCGCCTTGAAAGTAGCCACGTGTAGAACCGGGCCAAATATCTCGCGTTCGAGATCCGCAATGCCCCCCACCTCAATGACCGCGGGGGTGACGAAGGTGCCAGCTTCCGGTGCGGACAGTTTCTTCAACACCTTACCTGTCTTCTCGTGCGCTGCTACGTAGTCGCTTATCTCGGCTTGGGCGTCGGCGTCGATCACGGGTGAGACGTCGGTGTCAGTATTCCAAGGGTCGCCGATGGTGAGCGAGTCCATGGCGCCATAAAGCATGTTGAGCAACCGGTCGCGCGCCTCTTCCTGCACATACAGCATGCGTAGCGCTGAACAACGCTGCCCAGCCGACTGGAAGGAGGAGATTAAGATATCGCGGACTGCCTGCTCGGTCAGCGCCGTAGAGTCCACGATCATCGAGTTGAGGCCGCCAGTTTCGGCAACCAGTATCGCATCGGGCCCTGCGTTCTGCGCCAGGGCTTTGTGGATAATCTGTGCCACGGGGGTCGAGCCAGTGAAACAGACACCAGCGATACGTGGGTCGCTAGTCAGCGGGCCACCCACCGTGGGCCCATCGCCAGGCAGCAGTTGAAGTGCTGCTTCTGGAAGGCCAGCCTCACGCATCAATTCGACGGCGCGGGCGGCGATCAGCGGTGTTTGCTCGGCGGGCTTGGCAAGTACCGCGTTGCCAGCCACCAAGGCTGCGGCGATCTGCCCGGTGGTGATGGCCAGTGGGAAGTTCCAAGGGCTGATGCAGACGAAGATGCCGCGGGCGCTACCGGGTTCTTCCGCTTCCAGCCGTTCACCCTCATTGGCGTAGTAGCGTAGGAAATCCACCGCTTCGCGCACTTCAGCGATGCCATCAAACATCATCTTGCCGGCTTCGCGGGTGGTGATCACGGTCAGCTCAGCGATATGTTCTTCATAGAGATCCGCGGTACGACGGAGCACTTTGGCGCGCTCGGCCACAGGACGTGCTGACCACTCGCGGAAACCTTCCTCTGCAGCATCGAGAGCGGCGGCTACCTCTTCAGGGGTGGCCTCATGCACCTTGCCGATAATACGCGAGCTGTCGGCGGGAGAGACTGCATCGCGAGCCGGACCTTGGGGGGCAGGATTTCCCACTAGCATGGGGCCTGCTGTCCAGGTCTTGTCAGCAAAGGTTTCCCGCGCATTAAGCAGCGGCAGGATCGAGGCGGGTTCGTTGATACGATAACCCTTGGAGTTCTTGCGATCTGGCGCAAACAGCTCACCGGGCTGGCGAATCAACGGGCTTGAGATGGCGTCGCCAAGCTGTTTAAACCCTTCCACTGGATCTCTTGATACTTCGCTCGGGGGAATCGAACTATCCACCACCTGGTTGACGAACGAGGAGTTCGCGCCATTCTCTAGCAGGCGACGTACCAAGTAGGCCAGCAGGTCGCGGTGAGCGCCGACTGGGGCGTAGATGCGGCAGTGCGTGCCCTCAGCCTCTTTAACGATGTGGTGCAGCGATTCGCCCATGCCGTGTAGGCGCTGAAACTCGTAGCTGTCCTTGTCATCGCCTGCCATGGCCACGACGGCGGCGCAGGTATGGGCATTGTGTGTGGCGAACTGTGGATAGATGCGGTCGCGCCGGTCGAGCAGCATCTGAGCGCAGGCCATGTAGCTGACATCGGTATTGACCTTGCGGGTGAAGACCGGGAAGGTTTTAACGCCCATCTCCTGGGAGAGCTTGATTTCGGAATCCCAGTAGGCGCCCTTGACCAAACGCACCATGATCTTGCGGCCGAACCGCTCGGCAAGTTCGTAAAGTGTCTCTATCACTGGCGCGGCGCGGCGCCCGTAGGCTTGTACAACGACCCCGAAGCCGTCCCACCCATCGAGGCTGGGGTCGGACATCAGTGCCTCGATCACGTCGAGTGACAGATCCAGTCGATCCTGCTCTTCTGCGTCGATATTGAAACCGATATTGGCTTTGGCCGCTTGTTTTACCAGTTCCAACGCACGGGGTACGAGCTCTGCCATTACCGTGTCACGGTGGGTGTACTCATAACGGGGATGCAGGGCTGATAGTTTTACCGAGATACCGGGACTGCCACGTACATCGCCCTTGGCCTGTTCGGCGATTGCGGTGATCGCCTTGGCATAAGCCTCGTGGTAGCGGACGGCATCCTCATCTGTGCGAGCTGCCTCGCCAAGCATGTCGTAAGAGTAGGTGTAGCCCTGTTTCTCAAGCTCGCGGGCATTCTTCATGCCTTCTTCGATGGTCTGGCCGAGTACGAATTGGCGGCCGAGAATCTTCATCGACTGACCAACGGCCTTACGCACTACCGGCTCGCCCATACGGCGTACTAGGCCGCGTAGCGCTCGGGTTGGGCCCTTGGGATCTTCTTCCAGCACTTTACCGGTTAGCAACAGCGCCCAGGTCGAGGCATTAACCATCGATGAGGACGATTTCCCCAGGTGTGCGCCCCAGTCGGACGGCTCAATTTTATCGTGGATCAGGTCGTCGATGGTTTCCGCATCAGGCACGCGCAGCAGGGCTTCTGCCAAGCACATCAGGCCGACGCCCTCGGTGGTGGAAAGGCCGTACTCGGCGAGGAACGCCTCCATCATCGAGGGAGACCTTTCTTTGCGCACACGCTCCACGTAGTTGGCACCGGCGGCAGCAACTTTACGTCGGTCATCCTCTGACAGCTTGATGCGTTCGATCAGCTCATGCAGCACCGCTGTTTCATCGGCGTCATAGTTGCTGCGGATGCGTGAGCGAAGATCACTCACGTCGCTATGCAAATTAAGATTAGTTTTGTTCATGATGGGGTTCTCCTTGCAAGTCGACACGTCAGCATTGCTGAGCTGTTCACTTATCGCCAAGCGCCAGAAACGACGCGTTACCACCCAGCGCGGCAGTGCTGTTGGTGATTGTTTTTTCAGTCACAAAACGCTGTAGGTAGTGTGGGCCAGCGTTGAGAGCCTTGATTCACTGACGAAGGCATCCTCATCGACAAGACAGTGATCACTGATACGCTCCATAAGCGTATCAAGATCAGTTTGCCAGATGGCAGGGTCACGCATTTTCTTGGCATTGAGGCCCCCATAAGTCTAAACAGAAAGCGAAAAGCTGAATCAAATAACCGAAATAAAGCGATGGTAGGGCACTGCGCCCAAGATAACGGTCGAATGTAGAGCGAGCTGCCATTAGGTGTATGTCGTTTTCATGGCAAAACGTGTCAAATTCTCGGCAAGAAACGCTTTTTAAGACTTTAGTTTAGTCTCTAAACGGCTGCCAGCACGCAAAATAGCGTGTTATGTGCCCAAGCTAACTGCTTCATCACTAGCGAAATGAGAGTGCGCCAGTCTTGACGCTTGCTCCTGAAGAAGGCGCGGAAGATGCTAACGAGGTTGCACCGGATGTTGAAGACGGCGCTAAGTGGGTCGCCGAATCGAGCGGCGTATTGGTTGCGCCTACTCCTTGGCGTAGCTGGCGGGGAGACAAGCCGTAACTACGCCGAAAAGCATGCGAAAGAGCGCTTTGATTGGCAAAGCCTGTTTGAATGGCTATGTCAGTGAGTGGTAGACGGCTTTGTAATACAAGCTGCCGAGCTGCGTGTAGACGTTGGCGTCGTACATACTGCCAAGGGGACAGGCCCGTTTGGACGCGAAAGCGTTCAGAAAAGTGTGCCTCACTAAGGCAAGCCAATTTTGCTAAATCAGCGACTCTCAGCTCATCGGCCAAGTGGTGGCGAATAAATCGATCGATTTGATCAAGATTGAGCCGCCGTTGTGATGCGCTCTCCGATGCGCCCAGACGAGCCTTTAATGAACCTAACAGCGTGGCAGCAAGCCGGTCTTGCTGAAAAGACATTGCCGACGTGTCAAATCCTTGGACGAGCTCGCTTTCTACGAAAGCAAGGTAGTGGCGCAATGGGTTGTCGAGTGCAAAAAAACGCGGTGCATCAAACAGTGCTACCAACTCGCGGTGTTCGCCCGTTAAAGCAGGCGCATCTTCAGGCAGATCCAGTATCAGTTGACGATTGTAGCCATTACCTGAATAGAAGTGTTCGTGATTCGCGGGAACAATGCAGCCTGAAAATGCGTTTACCCGGCCGCCGAGGCCTTCGATTTCAAATTCTGAAGAGCCGCACAGCGTAATGACGATTTGGTGAAAATCGTGGGAGTGATGCTTTGTGGCACTTTCTAAAGGGATTTGACGAATAGTACTCGGCATGGGGTCTCCTCGACACGACTGGCCTATTACTGCTGGCGCAGCGCTGTGTGTGCCGCTAAATGATCACGTAATGCTTTCAGTTCCGCGTAACCCTCTTGGTTAAGTAACGGTTTGCTTCGAGCAATTTGCCAATGGCGCCCGTGGGTGTCCATTAAATGTGATGCACGACGGCGGACACTCTCTAGGTACTCATCGTGGCGAATGGGGTAACCAATGATGGCATTCCACTCCGTTTCGCTGATGCTGCTTTCTAGCGCTTTGTCGAACAAATTGATCAGATCGTTAGGCTCAGTGCGGTAGCGTGGCGTACCTACGGTCATTAATATTACCAGCACGCCACCTATTACCAGCAAACAGACGCCAAACACTAATAAGTACAGCGCCATACTACACTCCCTGCAAAATCAGTATCAGCATTCGTTTAACAATGCACGACAGTATACGCCTGCTGCTCGTTAAGACGAAAATTTTGCAGTTTTGCGAACTTTTCCCCTACAAGGTGTCAGAGTGTGTACAGGCAACATCGCGATAGCAGTCGTTAATAGTGTTGTTCTGGCTATTGTTTTCGATCCCTTGCTTCCGCTGCTTATCAAGCAGCGGTTTTTTTTGCTTATCAATCGGTCGTTTTCTGACGTAGTACGGCAATAGATAGTACGGCGATAGTTAGTGTCGACGAATCGTTAGCAGCGCCATTAAGATATCGCGGCGTGTGACAATCCCCACTAAACGTTGCTGCTCCACAACGGGATAAACCTTTGGTTTTGCTCCGAGCATTTCCTGTGCTAAGTCGGTGATGCTTTTATTGGGCGTTGTGGTGAGCACGTCTTGGCGCATTAACTCACGTACCAGCGGCGCTTCATCATCGTGGTAGATGCTGTCCAATACGCGACCCATCACGTCCTGTTCGGATATAAAACCAATCAACCGATCAGACGCATCTACCACTGGAGCGCCTGGTAAGCGATGCAATGCCAAACCTTGGGCTAAGTTGGTGATAGAGGTTTGGCCAGTGACGCGATAGCAGTCCCGTGACATGACATCGCGTACGGTATCGGGGGTTCTATTATTCATCTTGACACTCCTTGACGTAATACGCGCAGTTTCACTCTTAAAGAGAGTAGAGCAATAACTGCTTGCGGCATGAAAGCCATGAATCACAAGAACCATGAGTCACGAGAGCTATGAGTCACAAGACCTATGAGTCATAAGAGCCATGAGCCACGAGACCTATAATTCTATTAATGTAGAAGATTTAACTCACCCTGCGTTGTCCTTATTATTGGTACATTCAACGCTTTGCTTCATTCCAGAAGCTGCAAGGAGTCAGTATGGACGCACGTGAATACCTCAATCGCAAAGGCGTTGGCATAGAAAGAGACCCTGAACGGCCCAACACATTAGAAGAAAAAGCGTGGGAGAGAGCTCGTGGGGCAGGTAGCCAGCGTCCAAAATCCGGTACACCACATGATTGGGAAGATTGGGAGCGCCATCACGATGATTTGGCAGACGGCGCGGAAACGTTAGAGCAGAAAATTGATAAAGAGGCTCACCAAAAAGCACTAGCTAAAGAGAAGCAGCAAGCTGAGCAAGCGCAAGCGGCGGTAGAGCACTTTACGCCTACCGTGCAAACAAATGAGGCTGATAGCGCGCTTAAGCATCAAACCCAATCACCTATTGCTTCTGAAGGCGTGCCAGCATCGCCTCAACCGACATCGGTTCTGTTTGCCTACCGCGCGTTAGCCGTTTTGCTACCGCCTTTGGCCGTTGGGTTAACAGAGGGCGGGGCAAAACGTGTTGCTCTTAGTGTTGTATTGACGTTGTTGGGCTGGCTTCCTGGCGTAGTGCATGCGTTTATATGGTTAAAAAAGCACTAAGCTAGCGATTCTTCGCCTAGCCCATTGGCAGTTGTTGTGAAGCGCGTATAATCCCTGTCAACTTTTCTTTTCGGTGGGGTTTACTATGGGCTACCTTGTTAGCGTGACGGCGCTGTGGGCGTTCTCATTCTCGTTGATTGGTGTATATCTGGCAGGCCAAGTAGACAGCTACTTTGCGGTGCTTGTACGGGTAACGCTCGCCATGCTGGTGTTCCTGCCATTTTTACGGCCCAGCTTGCTGCGGGGAAAACAGCGTTTAGCGTTAATGGCATTGGGTGCGGTGCAGTTAGGCGTCATGTACACCTTCTTCTATCACTCGTTTTTACTGCTATCGGTTCCTGAGGTTCTGTTATTCACGATTTTCACGCCAGTTTATATTGCACTTCTAGATGACCTAATGTTTAAGCGCTTCACGCCTATTTATTTAGTGACCGCCCTATTGGCGGTGATCGGGGCAGGCGTCATTCGTTACGATGGTATTGATAGTGGGTTCTTGCTGGGCTTTTTGGTAGTGCAGGGGGCTAATCTCTGTTTTGCGTTAGGTCAGGTTGGCTATCGTCGTCTCGCAGCTGATTTGCCGCCCACCTTGGCGTGGCATAACGTTTTTGGCTGGTTCTTTATCGGCGCAATGCTAGTGGCACTCCCGGCCTTTTTGCTGTTTGGTAATACGGCAGCGCTGCCCAGTACACCGGTGCAGTGGAGTGTATTGGCATGGCTTGGGCTAGTCGCTTCTGGCGTGGGTTATTTTGCTTGGAACCAAGGAGCCACCAAGGTCGATGCAGGAACACTGGCGATAATGAACAATGCATTGGTACCCGCTGGTTTGGTGGTTAATCTGGTGATTTGGAACCGGGATGCAGATATAGGCAAGCTACTATTGGGCGCCGCTATCATGGCCGCTTCTCTGTGGTTAAATCACTGGTGGTTGCAGCGTCGTCGCGCTATATCTGTCTAACTAATTCAAGCTATTGTTTTTGCCCAGAGTAACCAGCGGTTTCGCGTTGCGCTGGGCAATTTGCTCGACACCCTCATACTCTCCATAATGTGGGCTGATGCCAGCGAGAGTTGTCCATGTCTAACACCCCATCGTCAGGTTTAGCACCCTTGAGCCAGGCCGAACGCACGCAGCCTTTAGAAGAAGCGCCCCTTAAAAAAGCGACGTCCTCTAAAGCGACGTCCTTTAAAACAATCGGCTTAATCGGCCGCTTAGGCAGTGACAAAGTGGTCGATTCGCTTAAGCGGTTGGTCAGCTATCTAGTTGCCCACGATTATAAAGTTCTGATTGAAGACCGGACCGCAACGGTGTTACCGAACCATGGACTGCCTGAAGCCAGCCGCCGCATGTTGGGGGAGCTGTGCGATTTGGTCATCGTTGTGGGGGGAGATGGTAGCCTTCTCGGGGCTGCCCGCACGCTATGCCTTAGCGGTACATTGATGTTAGGCGTGAACCGGGGGCGGTTAGGCTTTTTAACGGATATTTCTCCTGATGAACTAGAAAGTCGGGTTGGCGAAGTGCTGGCGGGAGAGTTTGAAGTTGAAGAGCGTTTCTTGCTAGATGCCGTGTTGTACCGAAACGGTAAAGCGGTGGGTAGCGGTGCTGCGCTCAATGAAGTGGTGGTTCATCCAGGTAAAGCGGTGCGCATGATTGAGTTCGAACTGTTTATTGATGGGCAGTTTGTGTATAGCCAGCGTAGTGACGGCTTAATTATTGCCACGCCCACTGGTTCAACCGCCTATGCACTTTCTGGCGGCGGGCCAATCATGCACCCCAAACTTGATGTAGTGACGTTGGTGCCCATGTTCCCTCATACGCTGTCGAGTCGTCCTATTGTGATTGACGCTGCCAGTGAAATCCGTGTTCACATTGGTGAAACCAATCAGACCTATCCCCATATCAGCTGCGACGGACAAACTCGTGCCGTGGCTAAACCTGACGATGTGCTCGTTATTCAACGAAAACCAGAGCGCGTTCAGCTCGTGCATCCTATTGGGCATAACTTCTATGAAGTGTTGCGCAGTAAACTCGGCTGGAGCCATCGGCTAGGGGATTAATATGGAGGGCTACGATTTAATCGGTGATGTACATGGGTGTGGTGCAACGCTGGCAGCGTTATTAGAACGGCTTGGCTATCATCGGCGGGGCGGGGTATATCGTCACCCACGCCGAAAAGTGATCTTTTTAGGTGATTTAATTGATCGTGGCCCGCGTATTCGTCTAGCGGTTACCATCGCACGCAGAATGGTTGAAGAGGGCGAAGCATATATTGTCATGGGTAATCATGAATATAATGCCCTGGCCTATACGCACCCTGCGCCCCCTGGTAGCAACAAGCGCTGGCTGCGCGAACATACGCCGCGCCATAACCGTATTATTGAAGACACGCTGGCTCAGTACCGCGATTATACAAACGAGTGGGAAGACACCTTGGCGTGGTTTAAGACTATTCCACTCTGTCTGGAGCTGGATGGGATTCGTGTGGTGCATGCCTGCTGGGATGACGAGTTGATTCGACAGCTCAAACAGCGCGCGCCCAACGCCTGCATGGACAATCACTTTCTGGTTGAGTCCACTGACCCCTCGACACAAGCCTTTCGTATACTTGATCGCCTAACCCGTGGGCCTCATATACCGTTACCAAAAGGCATTGCGATACACTCAGGCGATGGCTTTACCAGGCAGAGCTTTCGTGCGCACTTTTGGTCAGCGAACCCCCAGCAGTGGGGGGACGTGGTATTTCAGCCAGATAACCTTCCTGGTGACCTAGAGACCAGAACGCTGACCGATACTGAACGTCAGCGCCTTAGTTATTACGGCCCTGAACAGCCACCTTTATTTATCGGCCATTACTGGTGCGAGGGTATTCCCGCCTTACCAGCACACAACATTGCCTGCTTGGATTATAGTGCGGTGAAATTTGGCCGTTTAGTGGCTTATCGCTGGAGCGGAGAAGCGCGGCTCAACGCTGATCATTTTGTGTGGATACAGGTGCCAAAAGAGGAGCGTGCACTGCCTAAACCGTGGGAAATAGATTTTGATTAATAGCGATATTTTCCAGCTTTACACACGGTTACATATTTTTTTCAAAATCGCTGAACTAACGGTGTTGTCGGTTATCAGAGTAAGTGTTCCCTTGAATGATCCCTTGCTTTTTGATCCGGCGGCCCCCTCCGCCGGATTTTTTTCGTCTATCCGTTGGTGACGCGGCGTGACGTTACGCCGATTCTTATTGGTTGAAAGGAACCTGCCATGCATCCAGTAATGCTTTTACCCACGGGCGCGGACACAAAAGAGCTGCGTAAAGCTCTATGGCACTACCGCATTGGTCACCGCATTACCGATGAAGCAGATGGCCAGCTGCTATGGGTTGCCGACCCGCGCCAGCATGATGAAATGAGATCGTTGGTGAGTCGCTGGGAGCGAGGTGAGCCTCTGATTACGACGACTGTTCGACCCACCCACCGAAGCGGGATGAATCGTTTGGTGCCGATGTTGCGCCAAGTGCCGGTTACAGCGCTGATGATTGGTATTAGCCTATGTGTTTTTGCCCTAACAGGGGTATTTGGCGACTTACTAATTGTAGGGCTCACCATCGTGCCAGTGGGCGTTTCAGGTGGGCAGCTCGTATATGGCAACCTTAGTGACACAATGATGTCTGGCCAAGTATGGCGCTTACTGTCGCCTGCGTTTTTACACTTTGGCTGGATGCATTTGATCTTCAACCTGATGTGGGTATGGTACTTCGGGCGTCAAATCGAGCAGCTTCAGGGTAGTCGTACCATGCTGCTACTGCTTCTGGTTGCCGGTATTGGCGCTAACATTGCGCAATATGTCACTGGCACAGTGCTGTTTGGCGGTATGTCTGGTGTGGTTTACGCCTTGCTGGCCCATGTGTGGCTGATGTCTTATCGTGCCCCGCAAAGCGGATTTTTCGTCCCCCAGATGCTAGTCGTCTTCATGCTGGGCTGGATGGTGTTCACCATGACCGATATTGCCGGTAGCGTGGGTTTTGGCAACGTAGCGAATGAAGCGCACTTGGGCGGGCTGCTCGTGGGGCTGGTCACAGGCTGGTATTATTCATCCAAACGAAGCAAACATTAAAGGTGCCTACGATGAGTGACATGACCTTCGATAAAATGATTAACCAAATGACGCCCGCTATTTACGAAAGCCTTAAGCAGGCAGTGGCGTTGCGCAAATGGCCCGATGGCCGGTATTTAACGCCAGAACAGACCGAATTGTGCCTGGAAGCGGTGATGCGTTTTGAGGTGGAGAATAACGTTCCTGAAGAGAGTCGTGTCGGCTATCTGGAGCAGCGTACCTGTGGTGCTGGCGCGACCGGTGCCGGTGTTTCCCCTGAAATGGCAGGCCTTGCCCGGGATGCCACGCGTGACTGATGATCTGTTTGCCTCGGTAGCATCCCCGGTGCAAGGATGTTTGCAAAAAATGGCGGCTGATTTGCCTAGTCGCCAAGATGATCGGGTGGTGTATCACCTTCGCGCGGGCGACCATCGAATGCCTCTGAATGAGCGTATCGGCTCGCCGATGCGACTTGCCTGGAGCGGTGCGATTGCTTGCACCCACTGCGGGCGGGCAACCAAAAAAAGTTTTGCTCAAGGCTACTGTTACCCCTGCTTTAAGCGTTTAGCCCAGTGTGATACATGCATCATGAAACCCGAGACGTGCCACTATCATCAGGGCACCTGCCGGGACCCCGAGTGGGGCGAAAAACACTGCTTCCAGCCACACATTGTCTACTTAGCGAACTCATCCGGTTTGAAGGTAGGTATCACCCGCAAAACGCAAATGCCAACCCGCTGGCTGGACCAAGGGGCCATTCAGGCATTGCCCATTCTTGAGGTAAATACCCGGCAACAGTCTGGTTTTGTCGAAATGCTCTTTAAAGAGCAGGTGGCCGACCGAACTAACTGGCGTGCCATGCTTAAAGGCGAGGTGAAACCATTGGATTTGTGCGCAGAGCGTGACCGTCTTTTTAACCTGTTAGCCGATGGGTTAGGGCAGTTACGTGACGTGCACGGTGCGGATGCCATTCGTACGCTGGATGAAACGCCGCTGGACTTTCATTATCCCGTGGCGACTTTCCCAAGTAAGGTGACGTCCCATAATTTTGATAAGCAGCCGCTGGTTGAAGGTACTCTTCAAGGTGTAAAAGGGCAGTACCTGATCTTTGATAGCGGGGTTATTAACCTGCGTAAATTCACCGGTTACGAAATCGCTGTGGAGTAGCCTTCGCTATATCTCCTAACGCGGGCTTTTAACTGATTATAACTGCCTATCTTCGCTATCCTGCCTAGCTAGAGTCGCTTTTGTTAACTAAGGTTATCTGGGGTGAATCCCGTTATCGCCTTACGCAACGCAAGGAAGCCTCAATGCCATGGCTAAAACTTCTGCACATCGCCGCGCTAGTTACTTGGTGCGGCGCGCTTCTCTATTTACCCGCTCTGCTTTTGCATGCGCTCCAGCTGCGTAAAGACGCTGGATTCGCTCAAGGCACGCCCCCCATGCCACGTTTCTTCTATAACTCCATCGCAACACCTGCTGCCTTGGTCGCCATCGCGTCGGGCACGCTGCTGTTTCTGCTGCATGGCCTTCTTGGGGGGTGGTTAATTCTAAAGCTAGGTGCCGTGGTGCTAATGGTGGCTGCCCACGGCTGTTTCGGTTGGCTGATTTTGCGGCTGGAAATGGGGATTTTCAAAGGCGTAAAAGTTGCCAGTCTATGCGCCTTAATCCTCGCGTTAACGGGGATATTGGGTGTGCTTGGGTTTGTGCTCTCCAAACCGCTGGCTTGGAGTTAACGCAATGAAGATTATTCCCTTAAGTGCCAACACTACTATTGCCGACATTGCGCTGTTAAGGCGACTTCTCAACGTCGACGCCGACAGCATGCTCGTATACCAACTGGCCGCCCAGCCAGCCTGCCAGCGCGATCAGGCAGGCAGTGACCAGCGAAATGGCCAGCCCCCAGGGCAGTACCGCACCAGGTTCATTAAATCGCAGAAGCCAATTAAGCGACGCCAGGGAAAGCATGACAACGGCCACAATCGCGTGGCTCCAGCCGGTGATCAGGCGGCGGATCCGCGCCACGGTGACCAGGTCAATAATGCCCGCTACCGAAGCAATCCAGCCGCCAAACGCGCCTACCCCCGCCAACCACAAACCGCTGCGCAGCCAGAAAGGGTCTTGGGTATACCAGTAAGCCAGGTCGCTGGCGACCAGCGCCATCAGTGCGGCCACAGGAAAGTGGATCATCACTGGGTGAAGCGGATGGCCAGCCAGCGCGGCACGGCTTTTTATCGAGCGTTGGGGAGTAAGTGTCATGGTCACTTCCTGTGGTTAGACAAAGCGAAAAAGTCATTCAGACCAACGGCATGCCAGGAAAATTGCAAATGAGGGAACGTAATGGCGTAACGTCCACCATCATTTCATATTTATCGTCACGATGGGTCCGTCGAACAGCATGCTTGCTTGGGACTTTCTTACTGGTGAGCTTAGCGGGCTGCACAGGTGATAGATCTATCTTAGACCCTGCTGGGCCTGCTGCGCGAGACGTGCGGTTAATTTGGTGGGTAATGCTCGGATTTGCCACCCTTGTACTGATTGGGGTGACAGCTCTTTGGCTTTACGCCTTTAAACCAAGAAATGTGGAACGCACACCTGCCCAGGAGCGCCGTATCGCTCGCCGGTGGATTATTGGCGGCGGCATTATGTTGCCTGTGGCCAGCATTACCGCGCTGCTACTGTTTGGCGTTCCCGCCGGCCAGCGGATGCTAACGCTACCCATGAGCGAACCGCCAGAAGTTATCGAGGTGATTGGCCATCAGTGGTGGTGGGAAGTGCGCTATCCCGATGCTGAAGGCGGTGAGGTTGTTACCGCTAATCAACTGGTGATGCCTGCTGGAGAGCCAGTAGATTTTCATGTCAGTGGTGCCGATGTGATTCATGCGTTTTGGGTGCCCCGGCTGGGGGGGAAAATAGATATGTTGCCGGGCCGCGTAAATAAAATTCGTTTACAAGCTGATGAACCCGCGGTGTTTGGTGCGCAGTGTGCCGAACTTTGCGGCGTGGGCCATGCCCATATGCAATTGCATGTGGAGGCCTTGCCACGCAGCGAGTTCGAGGCATGGTTAACTGCAAGACAAGAGACGACGCTTAGCGAACTGGCCGTTGCCGATGCTACTTACGACGACGCGCGAGATGCTTTTATGACGCATTGTGCCCGCTGCCACCAGGTAGCGGGCGTTAGCCAAGGGGGCATTGGGCCAACGCTTTCAGATGTGGGCGGTCGCGCCACGCTAGGCGCGGGGGTGATTGCCATGGAAGAAGGGGCGGTGAGTCGCTGGTTGCAGCATCACCAAACGCTAAAGCCAGGCAATAAGATGCCTACCCACAGTGAAATTGAAACGGACACCTTGGATGCCCTGGGTGCTTGGCTGGAGGCCTTGTCACCATGAAGAGTGTCAATCAAGAAGCCATTGAGCATGACCCGCAGCAATTGCACGAAGACTTGCACACCATTTGGGGGAATCCCAAAGGTCTAAGATCCTTAACTATCGTCAATCACACCACGCTTGGCCTACGTTTTATGGTCACGGGGATGGTGTTTTTCCTGATTGGCGGCATTTTAGCAATGCTGGTGCGAACCCAGTTAGCGATGCCCGACCAAAACTTTATGTCGCCAGACATTTATAATCAGGTCACCACCATGCATGGCACGGTGATGATGTTCCTGTTCGCCATTCCTATGCTGGAAGGGCTGGCGATTTACCTGATCCCAAAGATGATTGGTGCCCGCGACCTGGTCTGCCCTCGGCTAACATCACTTGGCTATTTCTGCTATTTATTTGGCGGGATTATTCTTACTTCCAGCCTGATTATTGAAATGGCGCCGTCCAGCGGCTGGTTTATGTACACCCCGCTTAGTAGTAAAGAGTTCTCGCCTGATCTGGGCTCGGATTTTTGGCTGTTGGGCATCACGTTTGTGGAAATTTCTGCAGTGTCTGCGGGTGTAGAGTTGGTAGTGTCGATATTGCGCACTCGCACTCAGGGCATGGCGCTGCATAAAATGCCGTTGTTCGCTTGGTATATCTTGGCCATGGCACTGATGATTGTGGTGGGGTTTCCACCGTTGATTCTTGGCAGCGTTTTACTGGAACTTGAGCGCGCCGTTGGTATGCCATTTTTCCAGATTGCGGGAGGCGGCGACCCCATCCTGTGGCAGCATCTGTTTTGGCTGTTTGGTCACCCTGAGGTGTACATCATCTTTCTACCTGCCGCGGGCATTGTTTCGACGCTAATACCGGTTTTTGCCGGGCGGCCTATTGTCGGTTATGGGTGGGTGGTAGCTGCCATCGCTATTATGGGCTTTATCAGTTTTGGGCTTTGGGTACACCACATGTTTACAGTGGGTATCCCACAGCTGGCTCAGGCATTTTTCTCGGCGGCTAGCATGCTGGTGGCGGTACCAACGGCGATTCAGGTGTTCGTTTGGCTGGCTACCCTGTGGCTAGGTAAACCTAAAATGAAACTGCCCATGCTTTGGGTGATGGGCTTTTTAATTATTTTCGTTTGCGGTGGTTTAACTGGGGTGATGTTGGCGCTAGTGCCATTTAACTGGCAGGTGCACGATACCCACTTTGTGGTGGCCCACATGCACTATGTATTGGTGGGTGGCATGTTCTTCCCACTCATTGCCGGGCTTTACTACTGGTTGCCGCTATTTTCCGGGCGTATGCCATCTGAAAGCCTCGGGCGTTGGGGGTTCTGGCTAACCTTTTTAGGCTTTAACGGTACGTTTCTGATTATGCATTGGACGGGCCTTTTAGGTATGCCCAGGCGTGTTTATACCTATGAGGCTGGCTCCGGGTGGGAGATTTATAACCTGCTCTCATCCGTCAGCAGCTTTGTGCTATCGGCGGGTATTGCCATGGTGTTGCTGGATATCGCGCTGCACTTCCGGTTTGGTAAACCCGCCAAACAGAACCCATGGAATGCCGATACGCTGGAATGGGCTAACTCGATGCCCCCAAGCGCTTATAACTTTGTCAGCTTACCTACTGTAGAAACACGGCATCCGTTGTGGAATGACCCGAATTTGCCACATACCATGGCGAAGGGTATGCACGGCTTAGCGGTGGCTTCCCACGGCCGGCGTGAAATGTGGGGTAGCGACCCGATTACAGGCAAAGTGCGCGAAATCATTCACCTGCCTGGTAACTCCTGGTGGCCGCTGTTGGCTGCAGCAGCGCTGGCAGTGGTGTGCATTAGTTTATTAACCCGTGTCTATGCGCTAGCGGGCATCTTTGTAGTGATTGCTGGCGTGTTTCTACTGCGCTGGTCGTGGGAGAACGGCGCACACCCGAATGCAGCCCCTGATGCAGGGGTAAAACCAGGCGATCCGCCGCTTCATTCACGCACGATGGATGGCCCTGGGCTTTGGGCAATGGCGGTGTTTTTAATTGCCAACGGTTCGTTCTTTCTTTCCTATCTGTTTGGCTGGTTTTATCTATGGACTGTTTCGCCTGAGTGGCAAATGCCAGATACACCGCCGCTGTCTCTGCTGATAATGGGCATGGCTGGCGGGGTGGTTATAGCAGGGTGTGTGGTGATGGAGAAGCTGGTACGCGGGCTGCGTCAGCAGCGTGATGCAGGGTTAAGAGCAAGCCTCTATTTAGCCGCTGTGTTAGGCGTATTTCAAGTGGGGCTCGCTGGCTGGGCGCTGTGGCGAGCCGATCTTTCACCGACCCAAACCACCCACGATGCGGTGATGCTGGTGGGGCTTGTTTACGCGCTTTTTCATGGTGGCCTAGCGGTTATCTTAACGGTGTTGCAAGGCATGCGCGTTGGTTATGGCTACGTGGGTGCGCAGGCGCCGTTTGAACCCGCCGTAGTGGCACTACTTTGGCGCTATAACGTGGTCACATTCTGGTTGTTAGTCGGGGCGTTGGCGATACTGCCTCGGGTGATAGGAGGATAATGGTGATGGTACTACTACATTTTACTCATCCCATCCACTTAATTATCGGACTAACGCTATGGAGCCTATGGTTTGTGGCGGTTTATAGCGGCCTTTCAGTAGCCTGTGCGGTGGCGCCACCATCGCCAGAAGCGGGAGCGCTTACAGGTCTTAATGCCGCGCTAGGTGGTGTTAGTCTCATTACTGCCGTAGGGCTTGCGGCGCTTGCCTGGGGGAGTTGCCAAGTGGCGAAGCAGCATCAAGGTCGCCAGCGCTTTCATGCCACTGTCTCGGCATGGCTATATTTGTTTTCCGCTTTCGGTGTGGTGTTTGCGGGTATGCCGATTATCAGTGTGCCGCCTTGCCTATAAGTCATAACGCCCACGTTAGCTCGATGCCAGAAGACGATAAAACATCTAGCCATGACACACCCCTCTATACCCTGCATGGTATGTGGTGTACCAGCTGTGCTCTGGCAGTAGAGGGGGCGCTAGCACGTCTGCCTGGGGTCATCGACGTTAGCGTCCACTACCCCACGGCAACCGTGTGGGTGAAAGGTGCGCGAGAGGCTGTCGATCTGACGGAGCTTGCGCCGGTAGTCAAACGGCTGGGTTATCGGCTAACTGAATTAGAAGCCGTCGATGATGCCCATGATCGTCTTGAGCAGGAGAGCCGCTACCTTACCTTGCGGTTGTTAGTAGGCGCCGTATTCGGTATGTGGACCATGTTGGCATCACTGCTTATTTATGTGGGAGCGCTACCGAGCGCATCGATAGAGCAAGTGGTGGCGTGGATATCGGGTGCCTTTGCGCTACCCATAGTGGTGTATTCGGGCTTGCCGTTTTACCGAGCAGGCTGGCGCACGTTACTTGCCAAACGCCCAGGGATGGATGTGCTGGTTAGCCTTGGCGCGATCGGTGCAGTGAGTGTGTCGATTGGGTTGTTGTGGCGCGGCTCGTCGGAGGTGTATTTCGATACGGCGGTTATGCTGATTGTGTTGTTGCTCGTTGGGCGACTGGTAGAAACGCTGTGCCGCCACCGTGGGCTGAAAGCGCTGGATGCACTGGCATTGCCAGATGCGGCTATAAGCGCTTGGCAAAAGGGGGCCTGGGTCTTACTTCCTATTAATGATGTGGCCGCGGGTACGCGCGTTAAGCTAGCGCCGGGGGAGTTAGTGACGCTAGATGGCATTCTTGATGCTCCCGGTTGGATTGATACCGCCTCACTGACCGGTGAAAGCTTGCCACGTCACTTCAATGCAGGGCAGAGAGTGTATGCCGGCTGTCGCTACCTAGGCACGACACCACTGATAATGCAGGTCACTGCAGGGGTTGGTAAACGCCGATTGGATCGACTGCGTCATGAAATGCGCCGCTATCAGGCCCAAAAAGGGCAACTGCAGAAACTAGCCGACCGTTTTGCCGCCTGGTTAAGTCCTTTGGCACTTGTGCTCTCGCTAGTGACGCTGCTTGGTGCGCTACTCGTTGGATTGGGCTGGGAGGATGCATTGGTGCGTGCTCTCTCAGTGCTCGTGGTGGCATGCCCCTGTGCCGTTGGGCTGGCGGTGCCTTTGGCTAGTCTTGCCGGTAGCGGTCAGGCTATGCAACAAGGTATTGCGCTGCGTGACCCCGCCGCGCTAGAAATCTTGGCGCGTATTCGTTCAGTGGCGCTTGATAAAACCGGAACCTTAACGACAGGATGCCATGCGGTACTGCACTGGCAATCGCGGGCTGGCATTGATGAACACACGTTGCAGCACAAGCTAACTAATGCCGTTGCCGGGAGCGAACATCCGTTAGCGCAAGCATTGGCGCGCTGGTCTGGTGGCCAAGATGAACAAAGCTCTCAGCCTTGCATAGAAGATGTTGATGAATTCCCCGGGGAAGGACGCCGTGTTCGCCTTGTAAACGGTGAATGTCTGATGATAGGCAGCGCCGGTTGGCTGACACGACAGCAGGTTGATGTTCCTTCCCAAGCGGAAGAGGCCACGCTAGCTTTTGCTTCCCAGGTAATACTGGCGGATGAGTCAGGCTGGCTGGCGACGTTCTACCTAACCGATCAACCCGTAGACGATGCAGAGCTAAGCGTGAAGCGCCTGCTAGGGTCAGGTTATCTGGTTGCAATGATCAGTGGTGATCGTCAGGGCGCGGTTAGTTGGGTAGGTGAGCGTGTTGGTCTGGTGCGCGAAGCTTGCTATGCCCAGCGCTCTCCGGAAGCCAAGGCACGGCTATTACGCGGGTTACCATCGCCAACACTGTTTGTGGGAGATGGCGTAAACGATACGCTAAGCTTGGCGGCAGCAGACGCTGGCATTGCCCCACTGAGTGCCAGCGAAGCTGCCCGCGAGGGAGCATCCGCCCAGCTCATGACGCCAGGGATTGGTGGGGTAGTGAAATTGCTTAGCATTGCCAAGCGTACGCGGCGCGTTATGGAGCAAAATCTTTTCTTCTCGGCACTCTATAACACCCTGGCACTTGGCGTGGTCGTCGTCATGGCCATACCACCGTTGATCGCAGTACTCGCCATGGCAATAAGCTCGCTCAGCGTGACGCTTAACGCCGCACGATTAGCATGGTCAGAGCAGGAACAATGAGTCAGTGTTTAAGCGTAACCAAGAGACTGCTTTAGCCGTTCCGCATGAGCAGCAACCCAGCGAGGATCTATCGCCCCCCAGTCACGTATCTGGTAGTGGCCAATATTATGGCGCTCACCTTCGCCTTTCTCGAATACGCACTCGATATCCAGCTCCGCAAGTGAGGTGATAGTATCCTGCGCGGTACGACGAGGCATACCGGTGGCCTCAATTAATGCGGGCACGCTCGCGATACCTTGCTCAATTAAGTACGCTACATATAGACGGCGGTAAAAACTCGACTTGGTTTTGCTTAAAGCGGTGGTCATGCAATCTCCTGTTGAAGCGCAAAATAGCGGTAAAACGATGAAGCCAGCATAGCGGCGGGGTGGCGATGGTAATGGCAAATGATAGCTCGGTGCATAGTCAGGAAATAACGTTTTCGAACGAGCTTATTAACCAAGCGCTCGCAGGTGCCATCAGTACGTTGCGCACTATCCACTTTACCTCACATTTTACCAAGCTTCTGCGTACATTAGTTACCTTCGACTGTACTGTTATAGTGGGCTACCGACCCGCTAAACACCCTATTTATCTGTTCGACTCCCTACCGGAGCAGCGCGAACTACTGTTCCAGCGTTATTTGATGGATGCCTATCAGGAAGACCCATTTTTGCTACTGCTTGCCCAGCAACAAGAGCAAGGCGTTTTTAGCATCGAAGACACCTCTCTATTTAAGCGCGTTAGCGATACTTATCAGCAAGGTTTTAATCAGCAAACGGGCTGGCAGGATGAGGTATGCATTATCTTGCAACTGGGTGGTGAGGATTGGTTGGTGATATACCTGGGGAAATTAAGCGGTCCGGAAACTCAGCACACTGGCTTTACATGTGCCGATCGCGCTCGGCTAACCGGTTACCTGGGTGTGCTCTCCGCACTTTGCAAGCAGCATTGGCAAGTACCATTTCATCTTGCTAGCACGACAGTAAATAGTGACATAGCGGCAACGCTGCGCCAATCCGTCGAAAGCTTTGGGAAAGCACTACTAACTCCAAGAGAGCAGCAGGTTGCTGCATTGATGGTACAGGGGATGGATAGCCAGGAGATTGCTGAATACTTAGCGATAGGCCTCGGTACGGTTAAGAATCACCGCAAACGCATTTATGCCCAGTTGGGCGTTACCTCACTGAGTGAGCTATTCGGCCTGTTTCTCAATCATATCGTGGCGGCGTCAGCTAGGCCTGACTACCGCTGACCAATGCCTTTATCTCTATTATCGCTATTTGTCCCTATAGGGATATCGTACTTTATCTAGGTGCCCCTTAGCCTAATGCTATTAATTAATTGCAAAGGGGCAGCATCATGGACGCTACGGCATTATTGCAGGATCTGAAGCAACGTGGGCTGGTTGCGCAGTCGACGCATGAGCGGCAGGCGCTCAACGAGCTGCTCAGCACCCCGCAAACCATCTATTGTGGCTTCGACCCGACGGCGGGCAGCCTACACATTGGGCATCTAGTGCCACTATTGATGCTTAAGCGCTTTCAGGATGCCGGGCACCAGGGCATTGCCTTGGTTGGCGGCGCGACAGGCATGATTGGCGACCCTAGTTTCAAAGCCACCGAGCGATCGCTAAACTCTCCTGACACCGTTAAAGGCTGGGTGAAGTCGCTAGAAGAGCAGATCTACTGGCTGATGGCTGCGCATTTAGAGGCGCCGTTTAAGGTAGTCAACAACGCAGAATGGATGAGCGGAATCAATGTGATCGAGTTCTTCCGTGATGTGGGCAAGCACTTTTCCATGAATGCCATGATTAATCGGGAATCGGTCAAACAGCGGCTAGAGCGCCCCGACCAGGGAATGTCGTTCACCGAGTTTAGCTACGCACTACTGCAATCCTACGATTTTGCCTATTTAAACCGCACGCTGGGCTGCAGTTTGCAGATTGGCGGTAACGATCAGTGGGGCAATATTGTCAGCGGTATCGATTTAACCCGCCGTCTCAATGGTGGGCAGGTCATGGGGATGACGCTGCCGCTTATTACCAAGTCAGACGGTACCAAGTTCGGCAAAACCGAAAGTGGCACTGTATGGCTCGATCCAGCGCAAACGTCGCCCTATAACTTCTACCAGTTTTGGCTAAACACTGATGACAGCGACGTCTACCGTTTTTTACGCTACTACACCTTTATTAGCTGCGATGAGATTGACAAGATTGAAGCCAATGATCGAGCCGTGGCAGGTAAGCCCCAGGCACAAATGATACTGGCGGAAGCGGTCACTCGTTTCGTTCATGGTAATGAAGGGCTAAAAACCGCACAGCGCATTTCTCAAGTGCTCTTCAGCGGCAACGTAGCCACGCTAACGCAGCATGAACTTGAGCAACTAGCACTAGATGGTTTGCCATGTATCCAGATATCGCCAGAAGAGCCGTTAGATAGCGTACTCGTCAAAGGAGGTTTAGTTGGCTCTAAACGCCAAGCTCGTGAGCTGATTGAGCAGGGGGCAGTGCGCCTGAACGGCGAACGGGCTGTACAAACCCGCTTGGAGGAAAGCTTCGCGTTATTTGATACCTATTGGGTCGTACAAAAAGGCAAAAAGCACTTCTGCCTGTTTAAGCGCGCGTGCTAATAGAATAAATCCCCTTGCGCCCGTGGTGGTCGAAAGTCGCGGGTATTCAGGCCCTGTTCGGTGCGTGGCTGCATGTTCCACTGGCGGCTGGCGCGATTAAAGCGCTGGGCGATCAAGTCAGCAAAGACACCTTCACCACGGAAGCGTTTACCAAATTGTGCATCGTAGTTTTTGCCGCTTCGGCATTGGCGAATCAAGCTCATTACCTTAGCCGCTCGCTCGGGGTAGTGGGCTTGTAGCCATGCTTCAAACATTGGTGCGACTTCATAGGGCAGGCGCAGCAGCATCCACGTTGCTGTGCGCGCGCCAGCCCGGCTGGCCGCTTCAAGAATGCGTTCAATTTCGTGATCAGTAAGGCCAGGAATAATCGGTGAGACCAGCGTACCCACTGGAATGCCTGCGGTGTTGAGCTCGCGGATCACTTTTAAGCGCGCCTGAGGCGAGGCCGTCCGGGGTTCCAAGGTACGCTTTAGGTTGGCATCCAGACTTGTCAGGCTAACAAGCACCCGCACTAACCGATGCTCGGCCATTTCTGCTAGCAGGTCTAAATCCCGCAGTATTAGCGTGCTTTTAGTCACCAGGGTGACCGGATGCCTGCATGCCAGTAGCAGCTCCAATAAACGACGTGTTGTTTGGTATTTCGCTTCCAGTGGCTGATAACAGTCGGTGTTGCCGGAAAGGTTGATAGGACGACAGACATAATGGGGGTGGCTAAGCTCGTCTGTTAAGTGCTCAACTAAGCCTGTGCGGGCGATTAATTTAGTTTCAAAATCGAGACCCGGTGATAAATCCCAGTAGGCGTGGGAAGGGCGAGCGTAGTGGTCGCACCTTAAAGTGAAGTTGTAGATATGATTCATTAAGCAATTGTTTTTTATTGTTAAATTTGATATTCCTGTAGATCTACAAAAAACGTCAGTTTAGTCACCAATATGACTATAGAGCGTCTACACATTGGTAATCTGGTACCAAATTTTTAATTTTATTTGCAAAAGATATCCTAGGTTGCTTTTGTTAATCGCTGCACAAATCTCCCCAAAACAACTTCGTAGCTAAAGGCGCAGGAGAGTCTGATGTTGCAGGTATTGTCTGGAAAGCAACGATGAGATAAATTCTTAAGGAAAAGAATTTCCGTATTAAAAAGCTTCCTTGCCATCAGAAAAAATTCTCCAGATCAATTACATTAAAGAGAGTAGGTACTGACGGTAGTAGTGAGAAAAACTCAGCGTCAGCAATGAATGCTCAGTTACTTGTAGCTCACTCTTTCTGTTCTCCTCTGCTGCGGGAAGGAAGTGACCTTTATTTTCTTTTACGTCCTCGGTAATGCCATTTGTGTGCTCTGCATGGGATTTAGTCAGACGATCATTAAGCTTTTTTGCCTGCAGCGTGGATTGATCCTCGGGAAGGTCATTCGCGATTCTTTGCGAGTATTTACGCAGGGTAGGTTCAGCAATCACGTAAAGCCACGCTTCCTTATCTTCAATACCCATCTGTCTTAAAATACGGCCCAGAACCTGTCTGTAGTGAAGCTCGGTGCGAATGCGACTGAGGTAAGTGCTTATTCAAAATTAATCGCGTGATCAGCTTCATAGCTA
>NZ_JABUZE010000173.1:0-1056 GCF_014897805.1 Halomonas sp. 3F2F | reverse complement strand
GTTGCCTGAACCATCAGTGGCCGTCACCGTTACCTCTTCACCGTTGGTCAACGGCTCATCCAGCGTAACGGTGTAGCTGCCGACTTCTTCATCGGCAATCGCCGTACCTATCTCTTCACCGTTTTCGTCATACACCGTGACCGTGCTGCTCGGCTCGGCTTCACCGGTAACTTCGTTACCTGCAGCATTGAAAGCTGCCGTCGGCATATCTGGTGCGTCGGCATCCCCTTCGCCTGGCACATCGACTAGTGCCACTTCAGCGTTGATATTCGCGGATTTTTCTTCGTTAGTCACAGTATCCACGACGTTCACTGTGAAGCTATCCACACCTGCGCTGCCCGCCTCTGCATTCGGCGTGTATGTGTAAGAACCATCGGCATTTATGACCAAAGTGCCATATTCACCAACGACTTCTATCTCACCATTCACAGGCGTGAACTCAGTACCATTGAAGGCGATGGACTGAACTTCCAGGTTGCCGGCATCTCCGCTAGCGGCCTCATCAATAAAGTTGCCTTCCGCAACCTCACCAACTGTAATGTCCTCAACCTCCAGCAAGTCGGTAGCGGTAACGTCAAGCTCACGAGTGATGGCCACACCAACATTGATCAAGCTTGGATCGGGAACCAGGGTGGCGCGATAGTCGCCCGCATCCAGATTTTCCAGAGTCACCTGCCCTGAAGTACCACCCAAGCCAAGCAGACTCAGTGAAAGCAGTCCTTCGTCGAGATTATTCTCACCATCCTCGACACGTCCCCACTCCCCGTTCTCAAAGCTTTCAACGATCAGAACATAGTCGTCCAGTACACCGACCTCCAGAGCTCCAGAGATATCGACGTTGAACGTGGTCTCGTTGGTATTTTCATCCAGACTGAACTCGACTAGCGGGTGGTCACCAGAGCCAATATCCAGGTTGGCGAGTCCACTTAGAAGGTCGATACCAAGCAAGTCGAACTGGCTATCGCTACCCGTATCCGGCGTTTCTTCCGGCTCATAGCTGATTTCACGCTCCAGATTCGCAGCAACATCGACATTTACTAGTTCGAAGTCGGCGTC
>NZ_JABUZE010000172.1:0-1421 GCF_014897805.1 Halomonas sp. 3F2F | reverse complement strand
TCCTCTCAAGATATGGAGTCTCCGGTAAAGCCGGGGCGGTTCAACTTGCGCCTTTCCGAACAGCGGGCAAAAGCGGTCGCTGATGCTTTAGTGGCAGGAGGAACCAATCCTCAGAATATTCGCTATACAGGCCTAGGGCAGAGTGAGCCTTTGGTGAGCTGTCAAAACATTGCAGGTGCTGTATTAAAAGAGTGCCTGGCGCCTAACCGCCGCGTCGAAATTTTATTACAAGAAAATAGTTGAAACTGAGAGGGGCTTGTTTTCGCAAGTTTGCTAAATGCTTCTAATTAAAGGAGAGCCAAATCCAACAATAATCGGTTTTTGACTTTGATAGTTCTTTTCAGCCTTGGGAATCTTCAGGCCAGGATGCATCGGTGTTCTACAGGATGTTGGGGAAAGCGAATTCGTCAAGGTAACCCTTTGGAAGTAACACGAAAATAGGTGAAGCATGGACAATGCACTCATTGTCATTACCCCTAAAGCGGGTGGTGATGCGGTTGAAATACCAAGAGGCAGTGTTGTTGATTTGCAGGAACCGAGCGTCGTTACGATTTCTGTAGGACCTGAAGAAACTGCCGCTTTTGATCGGTCGGGAATGGATCTGATTATCACCCTGAAGTCCGGTGAACAAATTATCATTGCTGGCTTTTTTAATGCCCCGGGGGGGGAACGCACGGAATTGCTTCTCAAGGATTCCACTGAGGTGATTTGGTGGGGGCAGTACGAGATACCTTGGTCTGGGTTTGCGTTCTCTGAAACCCAAGTGGCAGCAGGTGGACTAGCGCAAGATAGTAGCAACCCTTCTTGGGCAGCTGCCTTAGGAATGCTTGGCTTGGTTGGTATTGCTGCGGCTGCTTCCTCTTCGTCTTCTTCAGACAGCGACTCAGATTCTGATAGCGACTCGGACTCTGATGGCGACTCAGATTCTGATAGCGACTCAGATTCTGATAGCGACTCAGATTCTGATAGCGATTCAGATTCTGATGGCGACTCGGATTCTGATAGTGACTCGGATTCTGCTCTGACTCTGACTCTGACTCTGACTCTGACTCTGACTCTGACTCTGACTCTGACTCTGACTCTGACTCTGACTCTGACTCTGACTCTGACTCTGACTCTGACTCTGACTCTGACTCTGACTCTGACTCTGACTCTGACTCTGACTCTGACTCTGACTCTGACTCTGACTCTGACTCTGACTCTGACTCTGACTCTGACACCGATGCCGATGCCGATGCCGATGCTGACGCCGATGCCGATGCTGACGCCGATGCTGACACTGACGCCGATGCAGACGCAGACGCAGACGCAGACGCAGACGCAGACGCTGACGCTGACGCTGACGCTGACGCTGATGCCGATGCCGATGCCGATGCGGATGCGGACGCAGATGCAGATGCAGATGCTGACACGGATGCCGA
>NZ_JABUZE010000018.1:0-22114 GCF_014897805.1 Halomonas sp. 3F2F | reverse complement strand
ACAAGCTTCCCTGCACGGCTGAGGAACCCTAATACGTTTAGTCTTCGGCTACGAGAGTAGGCGGTCACTTCGCAGGGTTGACCGACAGGGCTCCACGCGTATGGCACTGACGACGATTGTGAAAAGCCTGACTCATCAAAATAGTAAAGCTCGTGCTCGCCTTCGTCTTCCTGCTGCTGAAGCGCCTTAAGGAGGCCCTGAGTATTGCGGAAATCCCTTTCGTTACGCCGTGCCTTCAGTGAATGACGAATGCGCTTGAAGCTGAGATCATTTTTTTTTTCAACGCCCGGCGAAGGGTCACCGTGCTAACTGTCTTGCCAGTCTCTTCCTGAAACCGAGCCTGTAAGGATCGAATCTGATGAGGCTGCTCAACAACCATTTCTTTCAATCGCTGGTTGTCGTGCTCGTCCAGAATAGGTGTCCGACCACTGCGGGGCTTATCGGCGAGCCCGTCAAGCCCCAACGTTTCCCATTGTTTGAGCCATCGAGAGACGGCATCGCGGCGAACCTGCAGAATGTCACTGATCTGGTTGATGGTATGGCCCTGACCACTCAGCAGGATGGCATTCGCACGTCGACGTAAAGCCCGCTTCTCGCTTTGGTGATAGGCCTTGGTTAGTGCCTGCTGCTCAGACTTTGTGAGAGGATCAACAAAGCGACGCCTTGCCATAGGTTTATCCGTATCAGTGATTTTAAAATCGATGTTACACGGAAATTTGTGATCAGGCACTTACAAGTATGTTTGGAAGGTCAATCAAATACGTAGCATCCCTAATGTAACCGGAACTGCAGCAGCGGGATTCCAAGACGCCTCTTTGTGGGAGGAGGCAAAGAAAAAAGGTGACAAAGAAATTAAAAAAATGATCGACGAGGCGCTCGTACGCACCTCAGTGACTGTCGTCTTTGTTACTTATGGTACTAAAGACCGTAAATATATTGATTATGAAATAGAGCAATCTTTAGCTAGGGGGAATGGCCTCGTAGCTGTACAAATTCATCACTTGAAAGATAAAGATGGCAATACTGGTTCTCCAGGAGCGATACCGAGTCAGGTCGAAAAAAATGGCTTTAAGGCATATAAGTATACAAATTCAGAAGATCTTTCTAAGTGGATAGAAGAAGCAGCAAAGCTTGCCGGAAAGTAAGTTATAACGATCACATGCACTCGGGCAGCAATAAGCGCCGCTCCTTCGACGCTCTGTTTATTGCTGCCGGTCATATGAGGCATTAGGCGAATTGTTGACTTAGGGGAGTCGTATGTCGATTCAAAAAGAAAGACAGTCAGAGCGTCAAACGAAGGTATTAGGCAGAATTTGTAGCTTTACCGCCTCAAACGATGATCTTTTCTCAGTGCTCGTGCCATTATCATTCTTACTTCTTGTTGTGCTGGCTTTATTAGGGAAAGCTGCAGAGATGGCCGTTGTGGCGGGCTTCTCTGCTGTTTGCATGGCGTTTCTGAGGTTGGAAAATTTTTCTGAGTTCAGCGGCGTAGGCTTTTCCGCAAAGCTTCGCGATGTGGCTAAAAAGGTCGAGGCAATGGCAGTTAGAGAAACTGAAGTCGATGCTGACGATGTCTCTGACGCTCAATTTGGGAAAATCGCCACGATTCAGGTTTCTGCTCAAGAGCGAGAGGCATTGCAAGCGATCGAAGACAGTCCTTTCACTTTCAGAACGGCGACCGGTCTTGCTCAGAATTTAGAGCTTTCCGTATCTGCCGTGCGACAGCTCATGGCTGGCTTGGAAGAAAAGGGTTTAGCATCCCAAATTGTCACATCACGCCGATCAATTGCATGGAATATTACCGCTCAAGGTCGTAACTACCTTTTGAGCATGGCCAAGTGAAGAGATTGCCTAACAATCGCAGGCACAGCTACGGCTTTTCCATTGCGGCTGCGCCTTCATTACAAAGTTGCACGTACTGCGGGCGTTAAAGCGCTATATCAACGGCTCCTAAAAGACCGCTCCTGGCCGAAACCAGCCTTTCCAGTTTCTGATGTAGCGGGACTGTGCAACGTGCAGGCTTTTGCGGCAAAGTATGGGGCAGCTGTAGATTGCAAGGAGATGCGGATGTCCGCCGCCAGTACCTATCGTCATTATCCCAGTTTCACACGTCGTTTCACCCGCTCCATCCTGAAGCAGGTAGGGTTGCCCAAGAAGCATGAAAAGGAAGTGTTTCTTGATCTGGTAGAAGACCCCAGAACCATGACCAGTATCAACGGTGAGGCACTTGTGCTCGAATACTGGCATGAGCGTCAGGGGCGAATCATCGTGCCGGAACCCTCGCTTTCGGCCTGGTTACAGCAGGTGTCTTTGAGCAAGGTGCAAGGTGATTCGTTTGCCTGGCCATATGAGTTCAGTACGATTTCTCTGCCGACTGCCCAGCTGTTTGAAGGCTATACCATTGAAGGCGTGATGGTGAGCTGGATGCAGGCGTCCTCTCTTCAACAGCGGTATGATGATTTTCTCCGCCAGTATGGTTCTTCTTTCCAGATGGAAGTGCCTGCCTCTCAGCCGGAGCAGTGGTTAACTATCAGTATTCATAATCCGCTGGAGCCTCAGTCGACCCTTAATCCTTCCCTTTTACGGGCAGCTTTTACGCCGGAACAGCTGACGGATTTTATCAACCGGGAAGCCATGAAGACCGTTGGGCTATCCGGTATGTCTATGAACGCCGATGAGCAACGCATCCTGAATGCCGTGATTCGCTATGTGGTCTCGCTGGGTATGTATTTGTCTGCCTACCCGGAGTCTCTTAACAGTGGCGTGCCATCGTATATGAAAAATAAGCACCCCAGTGGCAAGGGCGGTATGCCCTTTGCGCAGGTGGAGTACGACAGACATGATCGCGAACTGGTGGCCGCCATGGTGTCACCCCATTCCGTTTCACCTTACTGGCGGCAGCTGCGCGATGAACGTTTTTACCGAGGCAAATGGAAAAGTCATCGTCGTGGAAGCCGTTATGTGCTGGTCAGTGGCTATGAAGTAGGTAGCGATAAAACGGTTGCCGTAGAGAGAGCACAATAGTGAATATTTCACCGGATCCATCTCGGTGGACAGGATGCCTGTTGGGTCTGGCCGTAGGTGATGCTCTGGGAGCACCGTTGGAGTTTCATTCTCGCGACCGGCTTAAACCGATCACCGGTATGATTGAAGGTGGCAAGTTTCGGATGCGCCAAGGGGAGTGGACGGATGATACAGCCATGGCACTATGTCTGGCGGATAGTCTGATTGCTTGTGATGGCTTTGATGCAGCAGATCAGATGGCACGCTATTGGCGTTGGGCTGAGGAGGGGGAAAACTCAACCCGTCCACGTGCCTTTGGAATCGGTAAGACGGTTGCGGGTGCACTGGCAAGATATCAACAGTCTGGCTCCCCCTGGTGTGGAAGTGAGTCTTCAGCATCTTCCGGTAATGGTTCCCTTATGCGCCTGGCCCCGATTCCAATGCGTTACGCAGGATCAGTAATGCTGGGTGAGTATGCTGAGCTCAGCTCGCAAACTACGCATGCCTCTTCACTTTGCGTCAGTGCCAGCAGGCTGATGTCTCAGCTGATAAGCAATGCGCTTCTGGGGGCCACCGATAAAACAGCTTGGTTAATGTCAGTGCCTTCCGAGGTACATGCACCCTCACTTATCAATGCATTGGCAGAGGGTGAATATCGCGTTAAAGAGCGAGTCGATATTTTTGGCAGCGGATATGTCGTTGAGAGCCTGGAAGCTGCTCTATGGTGCCTGTGGCAAACTGAGTCATTTGAGGATGCGGTTCTAATGGCAGCGAATCTGGGTGACGATGCCGATACGACAGCGGCTATTACTGGTCAGCTGGCGGGTGCATTTTACGGTGTGGCTTCCATTCCTGATGCCTGGTTGGAAGTATTGCATCAAAAGCAGCGAATACAAGGTACTGCGCAACAGCTTTACAAGGCTTACTGCTTTGATGCTTCTTTGGCAGTTCCCAACAAATAAGGACGTGATGATGTCTCTGGAAATACGCGATGATCACTTTATGGTGTGTACGGACTGTCAGATGATTATCGTCAACGATGACGCCAGCGGACTGGATTATTCACTTGATGAGGATGTAGCGAACGAGCGCGAAGAGCAGATTCGTAAGGCGATTTCCGACATCCAATCAGACGGCAGTTATCTTATTGCCGGTGATGACGATCAGAATGATGAGTTTTCATCCAGGGCCTGCGATTGCTGTGGGACACGTCTGGCTGGAGAAAGGTATCATTGCAGGCTTTTAAGAAACGTCTTGTAATCAGCTTGCTATCGAAAATTTTGCACGCCAGCACTGATATGTGCAATGTGAGACGAAATTCGGATTGCGAAGCCTAGGTTTTGTACGAAAAGTCTTATCTACTAACTTTACCTATGCAAAAGCAGCATAGGGGGGCAGAAATGGTTGGACGTTACGAAATCTCTGATGACAGATGGGCATTGATTGAAGATATCGTTTCGCCTCCGCAAACCATGGGCAGGCCCAAGCGAAATGATAGAATAATGCTCAATGGTATTTTTTGGGTGCTGTGCTCTGGCGCTAAGTGGCGTGATCTACCCGAGCGTTATGGCCCTTGGTCGACGGTGTATGACCGATTCCGCAAGTGGCGCGATGACGGCACTTTTGACGCAGTGCTTGACCGCTTGCAGCTCAGGTTACGTGAAGATGGGCTTATGGATTTGGACACTTGGATGATTGATGCGACTTCTGTGAGAGCAACGCGTGCTGCCGCTGGAGGCGGTAAAAAGGGGGCTCAGAGGAACCGTTAGACCATGCGCTCGGCCGAAGCCGCGGCGGCTTAACCACCAAAATTCATTTGGTTTGTGATCGGCATGGTTGGCCACTGGCATTCACGTTATCTCCCGGTCAACAGGCTGATTCTCGTCACTTTGTCACCACGTTGGAGAGGATTTCTCTTCCAGGCAAAACTGGCAGGCCACGCAAACGCTGCTGCTATATGGTGGCTGATAAAGGATATGACAGCGATGTGCTTCGTCGTTACTGCGAAAAGCATGGTATGAAACCGGTGATTGCTCAGCGCAACATGCATCGAAGGAAACGGCCAGGACTGCCTAGACGATTCGATAAGCACAAATATCGTCAGCGAAATGCAATAGAGCGCTGTTTTGGGTGGCTTAAAGAATTACGCCGCGTTGCAACCCGCTATGAAAAGCTGGCGAGTAGTTTTAAGGCGATGGTATGCGTTGCATGCATCGACCGCTGCTTGCGAGCCAACTTTTCGTACAAAACCTAGGGTCATGGCTTTTAAACCGAACAACATTTTTTACATGGGTCATCAATGGCATTTCGATTTCAGCGGCGGATAACACTAGCTCCCGGTGTTCGGCTTAACCTCAGCAAACGGGGGCTGGGGCTCTCGGTCGGGCCGCGAGGTGCCAGTGTCAGTGTTGGACCCAGCGGTGCTCATGCTCATGCCGGCATTCCTGGTACGGGGCTTTCCTACCGCACTAAACTGGATCGGAAAGGAACCCGAGGTACTTCGTTCTCCAGAGAAACTCGTGCTGGAAGATCTGACAACGTCTCATCACGCTTGCCAGAGGCGGGGCATATCGACTTGCAGCTGGTGGTCGATGATGAGGGTGACGTGCGTTATCAATGGCCGGATGGCGAACCGCTTTCCTTTGAGGACACCCGAGCAGTAAAACGCCAGGGAGAGGCGATGATACGGGAGCGCCTGCAGGTCATCTGCGAGCAGCGCAATTCGGATATTGATGTGCTAGGGCAGCTCCATTGGACAACCCCGTGTCTGGAAACACGCGGCTACGCGCCTAAAGCGTTTGATGAACCTGCACCAGTGCCGCCCGAGCCACTCCGCTTGAGCTGGTGGCAGCATTTATGGCGGCCGACCCGAGAACGACTGGAAGCGGCACATTACGATAGCCAAGGTGCCTATGATGTTGCAAGAGAACACTGGGAAGCGCGCAAGGCGGCATTCGAAAAGGCTCAACTGGCGCGGCAGTACGACGAAGAGACAGGCGTCTTCAGGGACTTGGATGTCATGCAACAGGTGTTGCACAAACGGCTGGAAGAGATTGATTGGCCGCGAGAGACCGCGATTGATTTTGACCTGGGTAGCGACAAACGCACCATCGCCGTCGACATTGATCTGCCGGATGAAGACGAGATGCCGGATCACTACTGGCAGATGCCTGCTAAGGCGCTGAAGCTATCGCCTCGAAAACTCAGTGGCACTCGCCAGCGTAAGCTCTACCGTGATCACGTTCACGGCGTGGCGTTTCGCGTGATCGGGGCGATTTTTGCCCGTCTTCCTACAGTCGAAGAAGCACGAGTATCTGGGTACCGTCAGGTGGTGGATGCCGCCACCGGTGGTGAACACGATCAATACCTTTACAGCATCAAGGTGACCCGTGAGCAGTGGTCTCGCATTCACTTTGACCAGCTGGCACAGGTCGATCCCGTGGCAGCCGTGGAAGCGTTCACCCTACGTCGGGACATGACCAAAACGGGGATCTTTCGAGATATTGAGCCCTTCACACTTTCATCGTGAGCAAGACGTGCTGAAATAGCACGGTATTCCACTGATTTAAAAGGCTTATACGTATGCGACGTTTATTCCTTCTCTTTGTTACCTTTCTTCTGATCACCCCGCTGGCCAACGCCGGAATCGTCAAGAAAAGCACTTCCGGCATTTGTCACAACGAGGCAAGCGCGTACTACAGCCGAACCAAGAACTTCACGCCCTACGACGATCTATCGACCTGTCTGGACAGCGGTGGCCGGTTACCTAAAGGCCAAGCAAATCAAGCCACCTCAACGACATCTAATAGTGAGTACAGTCGTTCCCAATTTGGCCACGGCTGGTCGGATGACGACGGGGATTGCCAGGATGCCCGGGCAGAAGCGCTTATCGCATCCTCTACCGTACAACCCGTTCAGTTTGCCAGTGATGATCGGTGTCGCGTCACGCGTGGGCGCTGGATCAGCCCTTTCACCGGGGAGGTGATTCAGAACTCGTCCGATATCGACATCGACCACGTTGTACCGCTCAAGTTTGCCTGGGATCACGGTGCTTCTGATTGGCCACGCGACAAGCGCATCCGGTTTGCCAATGATCCCGTCAACCTGTTCCCTGTAGAAGCCAGCCTCAACAGAAGTAAGGGCGCGCGGGGGTTGTCAGAATGGATGCCGCCCGCTGGCCAGTGTGGGTATGCCAGCCGATTTGTGCGGGTTGCGACAATTTATGGGGTTACTTTACCAGAAGCTGATCGCAGTGTTCATGTGCGTGTCTGCAATTGAGCGTTTGATGTCCTTCCCCCCCTGAAGCACGAGGTTTAACGCGCATTCTGATCAAGCGCCCTCGATGGGGCGCTTGAGGTGCTTAATCCACGTCTGATCTTGCCTGAAACTCCCGCGCAATCTCCAGGTCGAGCAGATCGTTTTCGACCGACATGGTTTCCGGCTCGCCCCATTCAGCCAGCGCCAGCACTTCGCCCTTGGTGAGCCCAAGCCGCTGTTGAAGCCTTGCCGCATAGCGGTCAGGGCTAATGGGGTGACTGGCATCGAACGGGGCCATAATGGTTGCCCTGGCATAGCAGTCGTCACTTCCCTCTAGCCCCTCCAGCGCAATATCGTTGGCTTGTGCCAGTAGGGGCGTAATGCCATCACCGGCGGCAACGATAGGGCGCTCACTTTTGATCCAGGCCCAGCTCCGGTACTCATCGTCGCCGTCACGCACATAGCCAATCACGATGACCTGCCAGTGCATCGGCGTGTTGATCGCAATCGTGTAGGTCGATTTGATCTTTTCTGGTGTCGATGGGGTGAGCAGATTAAAGCCCTGGTGATGATCGGGTATCGGTTCACCCGCCTCGGCCCTGGCATGATCGACATAGCGCCAGCTATAGAGCAAGCGCGTCATCTGGCGCATTTTGTTGCGCTTCCGTGCAGAGAGCGCCTTTTTGTCCCGTTTGGAAGGCCGTGTGTTCGGTTTTCTTTTCGCTTTGGGCATGGTTAAGCCTTCGTTTCTGTGTTGTGTTGCTGCTGGCGCTGTTTGCCCCGCCAGCGCCGGTAGTGGCCCCGCGCTTTCTGGCAAGCCGCTTCGATGGTCGGGAAGTCTTCGCTGGCATCGCCGATGAAAGCTGTCGTCTCGAAATAGTAGCCCCAGGGCGACGCGACAACGCGATAGCCTGGGGGAAGGGCGTGTTTCGGGTTGCTGGGGTCGAGCGATACGGCCTTGGCCATGTCCATGGTGCTGGCTCCTGGTCGGTGGATTCACAAATATCGTCTCACGACTTTTCAATCGACCAAGCCCCAACGGGGAATGTTATTGGTCGCGCCAGCAACGCCAGAGGATTGTCATGTCATCCCCGTACCCCAGCTCGTCGGGATAGACAGGGTAGCGTGAAATCCAATCGAACAGCAGGCGACAATCGCTGGCGGTGTCGTCGTCCAGTCCCCAAAGGTCGGTCAGTCCAAAACCGCCGTTGTCGTCAGGATTGTGCCAAGCCAGTAGGAAGCTGGCGCAGATGCGTCCCTGTCCTGTATCCGTTTGCGCGATGGCGATGACGCGCTCCAGAGCATGTCGTGTGGGTCTGTCGAGCTGGATATAGTGAATTGTCAAGGTTGATCGTCCTGTCGTCGCAAGTATTGCCACACTGCACGGCAGGCCAGTGCATCTGCGGCAGCGCGATGTTTCGACCCAGGCCAGTGAAAGCCCACATAGTTGGCGGCGGAGTCGAGCTTGTGCCAGCGATAGTCGTTCCAGTCGCCGATATGTTCTGCAAAATCGAGCATGCAGCACGATACCTGGTCTGCGGCAGTCGCCACCTCGGGTAGAAAACCCAGATCAAAATCGGCGTTATAGATCACCAGTCGAGCCCCCGTCACCAGTGCGAGCAATTCTGGTAGCACGTCTTCACGGGTGGGGGCCATCGCTACGTCGTCAGGCGAAATACCGTGTATGCGCTGGGCGTCCGGCCATGCGGTCGATTCGGCAGGTCGAAGTAGGGTGTCGAGCACGATATTACCCGCGTCGTCGACCACGGCAATTTCCACCAGCTCGTCTGTCGCGGGGTGCAATCCGGTTGTCTCGGTGTCCAGATAGAAGGTATTCATGAAAAGCGTCTTTCCAAAACAAGTGAAGCCACCGATCAAGGTGGCTTCTTGACTATTGTAGCGCTTCAATAACGGTATTGCTTAAAGCAGCCCCGAAATGGCATCTGTAAGCCCCTGTTCCAGCTCCGGCAGGGCTTCCTCGAAATCAAGGTTCATCTTGTTGGCGACACTGGCAATGCGGGTGTCGTAGCGTTGCCATTCGGTTGCCGATGTTGATTGAACGCTGCGAGTACCCGAACTGCCTTGGCTCAAGTTCGCCTGATTCTGTTCGGTGACGGTGATGCCGTCGTCGACACGCCGGCTCACGCGAACATCCGTGATCATCGAAAATTTAACGTCCTTCACCATGGCGTCTGCCGCCGCACCGATCAACGCGCCAGCGATGGCCGTCCCCACGCGCCCAGAGCCACCGCCAACATAAGTGCCGCCCAGTGCTGCGCCAGTCAAGGCCGCCCCATAGCCTGCACCGACCGCCTGAGACGCATCGCGCAGATCGGTTTCCCCGATTTGCAAGACATTAGCCTGGATTAAGAACTGGGCATCGTCCAGATCGCGGGTGACTTCGTAGCCTTTGGCCTCGATGGCAGAAATGACACTGGTTTCGATGTCGATTTCCTGGTGGTCAGAAGTGTTGCGAAGCTGGACATAGACCACTTGCTCGTCGAGCGGAACAGGATCGAGGAAGATGGTGTCCGACATTTTGGTGCTAACGGCCAGCTCGCGCTTGTTAATCGCCGTATGCGTCGCTGCGCACCCGCTTAACAACATGACACCGGCCATGGCACCGGCAATGAGTAGGTTTTTCTTCAGAAGCATGGGGTTTTCCTTCTAGGATCGTGATGGTATTGCCAGCCCGACGGGGCTGGCGCTTTTTCAGGTTCAGGCGTTCAGGGCGGCCTTGATCGTGGAGGAAGGGCGCAGCGCAATCGTCTTTTTGGCGGGGATATTGATCTCGTCGCCCGTCCCAGGGTTTCGGCCTTTTCGGGCTGCCGATTGGCGTAGCACCAGTTTGCCCAGGCTACCCAGGGAATACTTTTCCTGTTCCTCGATGTTGGCTTCCACACTGTCGCCGAGGGCCGTCAGCACCGCCTCAACCGTGGTTTGGGATTGGCCGCTGCGTTCGGCAATGTCGCGGATAACGTCGCTTTTCTTTTCCATGATGTGTCTCGCTTTTCTATGTGATGGGATTGGGTGACGGGCGTGCTACGGCTGCTGCAACGCTCGCACCAGGGCTTCGTCCGGCATATCGCCGTCGAGGGCAACCACCGCATCGGGACGGCGGCCTTCTGAACGCGGATCAGGCTCGCTGGATGCGTTTTGCGATGGTGCCGCCGCGTCAAAACGGGGCGTACCGTCGACGCGCTCCATGAGCTGCCGGTATTGCGCTCGCAATGTGTCGCCTGCATGGCCGTTCTGGTCAGTAAAGGCGGTCAGTGCGCGATTGACGTCGGGGAAGGGCAGCTTGATCAAGCTGTACACGCGATAGCCCTCACGGCCCGACTGGATGACCCGCTCGACATCTTCTGCGCCCGCGACGTTCACGCTATCGACGAACGTGTTAACGATGCTTTGGAAGCTGGCATCGCCGTCACCGGCCAGTGTGCTTTCCGCCGACAAGGTTTGATTGATCTCTTGGGCCACGCGACGGCGAGCGTCGATATTGGCTTTTTGGAGCGCCAGCGACAGTGATGTGCTGGTGCCGATACCCGCGCCATAAAGCCCTGTAGCGTCCGGTGACGGCGTTTTGATGACCCAGGCGGGGATAGAGTCGATCACACCGCTTTGACGCGTCTCACGCTCGCTGATGCGTGTCTCGGCGCGTTCGTGCAGGGCAGCTTCGCGCTCAAGCGCCACGTCCGTCGGTGTCTGGCTGGCGCACCCCGCCAACAGCAGCAGGGCGCTGGCGGCTCCGACAAGCGGTATCCAGCAGGGCCGTATAGGGTGTGTTGGCATTCCCGATTTCCTTTTTTGGTAGTGAGTCTCGATATCTATCTTCTTCGCCGGATCAAAACGGCCAAACGCGTGCGAAAAGCTCAGAAAAACCGCCCGTACCGCGCAATTCCTATATCCCGCTTGCTGTGGTCGCGGCGAACATCCCCGCGTCCGATCCAGTTGTTTCGTACTGGCATCAGGTCGTCGACGCGAACATGCTCAAATGCTGCCGACACGTCGGTAATCCGTGGGTGTTGCGCTGGCACCGTAAACGTGAACACGGCTTGTCCCAGGTCGGGGCGGTAGCGGTCTACCTGGAACCACGTCAGCGCCCGACGGTGAAACGAAGCGGTCATTGCACTGGCGTCACCCGCACGAACCGCCCGATAGGTGTCGAGTCTACCCAGGTGGTCGTGGTAGATAGGTTGCCGGAAGGACGGAATTTTGGATGTTTTATGGCGCTGACCCTCCAGTTCAAAAGGCGCATGGGGCGCTTTAAGCCCCATATCAGGGAGATGCTGGCCGCCGAGATACCAGAGATAGTGTTCCAGAGGCGTGAAGGCCAGAAGGGCGGCCTCGCGGCGGTTATCGCCAAAGGCGACCGGCGACAGCACGACCTGGTGAAACTGGGCGGCAGGGGTAGGGCTGCCAGGGGCTTCCATGTCGGCATTGACGCTCAACGACAACACCAACGGGGACGGCGCGAACAGGTCGGCAGCCAGCCAGTATTTCAGCGACCGCCAGGGATCAAGTGCCTGTATCTGCTCAGGGGTGAGCTGGCCGTGGGTGAAGGGCAGGCCCGTGGCCTCCAGCACAGCCTCCACGAAGCCATCAAAGCCGGTGACATGCACGGTGTATTCGGTGCCTTGGGTGTGAGGGCTGGGGGCTGTCTTCACAATGTCGACATCGAGGGCAGCGTTGTAGTCGCGGGTCAGGCGCGACACATCCTGCGCGAGCTGGCGCTTGAGCGGACGGACATCGGCATACGTCTGCGGGATCGCGTCGACGCCCTCCGGCTGGTAGGTCAGGCGTGAACGCGAGCGGCCATCGGACGGCTGTTCCTGGAACGCCTTGATCCAGTCTGCCTGACGCGGATCGTAGCCCTCCAGGCGCAGCCAGGGAGCCAGGTCGTCATTTTTGAGCCACGATGCCAAATCAGCAGCGAAGGTAATCGCGCTGAATGGCATGTCGGCGGGTTCGGTCGGTGTCTCAGCACGGGCAGCAGGGAGCGTTGCCTGATGCTGGCCACTGCCGTCGGGAGTGGCACTGACAGGGGCGTTCTCACGCAACCGCCGGTTCTCGCGTTGCAAGTAGGCATTGGCAGCGGTAAGGGCATGATCAAATTGCGCGTCAAACCTCGGCCTTTTAGGCCGGGGAAGGATAGCGCGAGGCGCGTAGCGCCTCTTGGTTGACAGGCTATATTTACCGCGTTAGATTCAAGCCATGACCACCGCACATCGCGCCTACCGTTATCGGTTCTATCCCACGCCCGAGCAAGCTGACCAGCTTGCCCGGACGTTTGGCTGTGTGCGGTACGTCTACAACCATTTCCTGCGGCAGCGCACCGATGCCTGGTTCGAGCGTCAGGAGCGCATGGGCTACAACGCCACCGCCAAAGCGCTCACCAGCCTCAAGAAAGAGCCAGACACGGCGTTTCTGGCCGAGGTATCCAACGTCTGCTTGCAACAGTCACTCCGGCATCTGGATCGGGCGTTTAGCAATTTTTTCAAAGGTCAGGCGCGGTATCCCACGTTCAAGAAGAAGCAGCGCAAGCAATCAGCCACTTACATGGCCAACGGTTTTCGTTGGCGCGACGGCAAATTGTGGCTGGCCAAGCAAAAAGACCCGCTCAATATCCGCTGGAGTCGGTATTTTTCCGGCACGCCGAGCAGTATCACGGTGAGTTGTGACACCGCTGGCCGTTACCACGTCAGCTTTTTGGTGGCGGAAGCGGCCACACCACTGCCGGTTACCCCCAAAATGGTCGGCATTGATCTGGGGCTGACGCATCGCGTTATCACCAGTCACGGCGAAAAAGTCCCCAACCCGCGTTTTCTACGCCGTACCGAGCGTAAGCTGGCGCGGGCGCAACGGAACCTGTCGCGTAAACAGAAAGGTTCCAATAACCGCGCCAAAGCGCGGCTTCGGGTGGCTAAGGTACATGCCAAGCTGGCCGACCAGCGTCGCGACGCCACCCATAAACTCTCCACGCAGCTTATTCACGAGAACCAAGTCATTGCTGCCGAGAGTTTGCAAATTAAGAATATGGTCAAAAACCGCTCACTGGCCAAGGCCATCAGCGACGTGGGTTGGCATCAGCTCACGCAACAACTGACGTACAAGGCCGAACGGTACGGGCGTGATTTCGTCCAGATCGACAAGTGGTTTCCCAGTTCGAAACGCTGCTTTCACTGTGGCCATATCACCGAGAAGATGCCACTGAACGTGCGTACTTGGGACTGCCCTGGCTGTGGCACCCAAGGCATTGACCGCGACGTGAACGCTGCTCGCAACATACTTCAATCGGGCAAAGCGATCCTGGCCGGGGCCGACAAGCTCCGCCAGCATGAGAAAACTACCGTGGGACTCACGGGAGGTTAAGCCTGTGGAGCTTGTGTAAGACCTGAGGTGCTATCACCAAGGGCAACGGGCTGCGAAGCAGGAACCTGGAAGGCAACAACCAGGGAATCCCCTTCCTTTCCGTCGTCAGACGGCAGCGCAAGCTGAGGGAGGGGAGGAGGTCAATGTCGTACAGCGCATCAATATGGCGCTGCAAGCCCGAACTATCGACGATGGCGGTCGCCGTCAGGGTCATTTCCAGCCGATCCTCGCCAACCGGTCGGACGGTTTCTCTGACATCGTGAAGCGCCACGACACTGCCAGATACCAGCACCGATGTTGCCGCAAGCTGCTGGTCAGCAGACAAGCGTTCCTCGAAAGCACGATAGACACCGGCCTGGTCGAGTGCCTGACGCTTCAGGCGTTCCATGAGGTGCTGTTTGGCGATCTGGGGGGTATCTCGATCCCCCAGTAGGTAGGTATCGTGAACGGCGTAGCGCCCATCTGCCGCTGCCATTTCAAAATGACCAGACAACCGTGATGTGTTGCCGGTATATCCCTGTTCGGTGAGCTGGCTCAGGTGGTTGATCTGGTCACGCTCAGGGGTTGGGCGTTGTTCGGTGATGGCGCGGGCGTCGTCTACTGACGTGGCGGGAGAGGGGGCCGGTGAGGATGCACAACCGGCGATGGCCAGCAGCAGCGCCAGCAGGGCAACGTGGGACAGGTGGATTGGCATAAGGCAGTCCTGGTCTGGATCGTGTTGCCAACAGGAATACCACAAGTGTCGAATCGGCCAAGGCGGTGCGACGTGGAAAAGAGGTCAGTCAGTCAATGCGGTTACGTTGGCGATGCGCGTGATCGCCAGAGACGCTATACCAGCGAGCTTCTTCTGTTTGACGCCGTTCTCTGGCAGCGTCTTTTGCCTGTTCGCTGTAGCGAAACATTGAATGGGGGCCACCATAAGAAAACCATTTTGATCTTTTCTTGCGTTTTCCCTCGCCCACCGGCTCGTACCAGGTGGCTACCCAATACGTCGAACCGTTTTTGCGCTCAATGTGCTGAACCCCAGGTATCTCGCCTTCTTTTAAGTGCGATCGGCCTCCGGCTTGATACTGAGGCTATCGTTTGTCCCGCAGGGCAGGGGGATTCGCACGGTCGGCGTCGCATGTGAGGGAGGCCAGTAGACAAACTTGGACTCACGCCAGCTAGGCGAAAGGGTGTCAGGGCGTTGGCAGGGTGGCTGATGGAGCATGGGTGTATCCGGTGAGTATTTATGACAGGGAAAACAGTATCGGGGTTTAAGGGGAGTGCTCGCTCAATAGACACTCCCCGCTTCGTGCCATTTCAAACCTTATGATAACTCTCTTTCGCTTGCTGGGTGGCCTGCAATACGCTCCATTTCCACGTTTGCCAAGGACATATAAGCATCGAACCCGTAGACGACTTCGTTTCCTTCGTGAGACGCCAGCGCAATGTCACCAGGGAAAGCACCAAAATGCTTGAAATGGTCGGAGGCAAAATCGACGAACACGGTTTTTGCCCAGCAATCGAGAAGCTGCATCTGGAAGCCGTGGTGGCAAAACCCTGTCTCGTCGCTTATCCGGTCGCTGACAACCTGCTCCAGTGTTTCAGCGTCAATCACCTCGTCAAACGCAAAACAAAGCGTGTGAGGCAGTTCTGGGGCGTTCTCGTCGTTGTCGTAGGCAATGTCTGTCACAAGCACACGAAAAGTACGCTCAGAGGCAGCCAAGGGTGCCAGCTCGGCGGGCAGCGGTGCGCTATAACTACTGGCCAGCCCTCTGTCGTTGACATCGACAAATGCGACATGACGCAGCCCGCTAGGACGATCAAACTGCACAGCGACCGATTGGCCTGCAAAATCGCGGTGCAAGACCCCGCCGAGTTCGGCGAGGCTCTGGCAAGGGACTTGTGTAGCGAAGGCGCGAATCAGAAAGGTAGGCATGGCGTTCTCCTTGGTGTCTTAATAGCAACGTGGGTATCAAACAGTGGTTAAAGCGTCAGGTCGTTTCGCGTGTACGCCGCTGCTATCGGCTCGGCCAGCGTCGCGCTGTACGCGGAGTCGTCGATTTCTTCCAGCGCCTCGGATACAGGCATGTTGTCTTCCTTCCAAAAAAATCGCCAAAACCGCCGATAGCTCACCTTAATGCAGGTCGCTATCGGCGTTACGCATGGGAAATCAGCTTTTTCAGCGAGCTTTGCCTGCTTGGAGAGCCAGTGCAAAGGCATCCTGTGAGGCTTTGGAGTCCACCGACCACTCCTTGCTGGCCAGTGCGTTAAGCAGGTTCAGGAAGCCTGTGACTGCTCCCCGCCCTAAGCGCTGACGCGCCACGGGCGAGGCTTCCAACTTCTTAGGCAGCAACCGACGCGTGGCCGGATTGACGCATGCCTCCGTTGGCAGGAACCGACAGTCCTTCGGCTCGTAGTTTGATAATGCCCTGCTGGCGAATGTTGAGCGCGGCGTTAACGTCACGGTCGATGCCTTGTATGCCGCACCCTGGGCAATCCCAGGTGCGAATACTGAGCGGCATCTTATCGACCTTGTGGCCGCAGCCTGCACAGGTCTTGGTGCTGGCAAACCACTGGTCGATTTTGACCAGGTGCTTGCCCTGGGCGTCTGCCTTGTACGCCAGCTTTTGGATCAGGCTGTGCCAACTGGCATCGGCAATGTGCTTGGCCAGCTTGCGGTTTTTCAGCATGTTTTTGACTTTCAAGGTCTCGACCACCACCGCTTGGTTATCGTCAATGAGTTGTCGAGACAGCTTGTGCTGGAAGTCAGCACGGGTATTCGCCAGACGCTCGTGCGCCTTAGCGAGTTTGAGCCGTGCTTTCGCACGGCCTTTGCTGCCTTTCTGGCAGCGGGAGAGCGCTTTCTGCTTGCGGCGTAGGTTGGCGCGCGCCTGCTTCAAGAAGCGAGGATTGGCCGTCTTGTTGCCTTCCGAGTCGATAGCGAGGTGTGTCAGCCCCATATCCACACCCAGCACGGCGTCCACTGTTTGCAGCGGTGCCGGGGCTTCCTCTCCATCATCGACCAGCACTGAGGCATAGTATTTGCCAGTGGTGGTGCGGGTTAAGGTGATGCTTTTCAGCGTGCCAGTGATGTCACGATGGATACGCGCTTTAATCGGTGTGAGCTTTGGAATCTTGATCGCGCCCTCACCGACCTTGATGCCGGTACAGTGATAGCTCGATTGCTTGCCGTGCTTGCGCTTGAACCTGGGGTAACGGGCAGGCAGCTTGGGGTCAAAGAAGTTCTGGAAAGCCCGATCCAGGTTAATACACGCTTGCTGCAACGCCATCGAATCGTAGTCTTTTAGCCAGGGGTACTTGCGCGACTTCTTTGCTACGGCCAGTAGTAGCTTGAGGTCTTTCTTGGCGCGGAGCTGGGTGCCATGCCGCTTGTACTGTGTACTGATGATATGCAGTGCCTTGTTGTACACAAACCGCACCGCGCCAAACTGGGCGTTCAAGAACGCTGCCTGTTCGAGGGTGGGGTAGAGGCGTACTTTTGTGGCTTTTAGCATGGCATGGGGCCGCACAGGACTGTATGTTTATCCATTGTAGGTGGCGGTGGGCAAAGATCAACCTTGCAGCGCTATCGCGCTGCCCGCTTTCCTCCCCGCCCTGAATCGGGCGAGGGTTCTCGCGGGACTGTGCTGAAATCGGCTCCCGACATCGCGTGAAGTGTGATATGTTGTATGGGCTGCATGACAGACCTCCACAGTTTGAGTATGCGGTATGCCCATTCCGTCCTTATCCGACGGAATGGGCGCTTACTTAAAGCCCGAGTCGGGCGACTTCCCCCTCCCAAGGCCCGTAATGCTCGGTTTGCAGCATTTTTGCTCGGGCGACCTCCTTGCTATAGCGGCACACCTCCTTTGGTTCTATCTGGCCTATCGCATAATAAAGCGCCCTTGGGCCGACAAACCGCTGGCCGTTTGACAGATCAATAACGACAGATATGCCGTTCTTAACGCCTTCGATCCAGGCATGGCTGAAGCGAATACCGCTAACCGGCCCTTGTCCTGTGACGACGCCATGCGCCAACACCTTGTCGGTGACGCCTTTGGTAGATTGAGCGTGAATGTCTCGACACCTCACGATTAACTGCCCTGCCACCTGAAAGCAGTCACCGCCGCTGGGAAGTGTGTTATCCGTCATCGTTTTTTCCTCATTAAACAGCCGAGAGTGCTGTTTACCGGCTTGTCGGAAAACCGACTTGTCGGAAACCTGTATGCTCGGTACAAGCCACTGATTAGGTTAGTTTTATCGAGTGGCTGGTTGTACCGATCTCTTCCAAGCTATCACGGCTTTTCAATCGACCAAGCCCGTGCGAGCACTTTTTTGCACCCGCCAGGATTCGCAGCCTCTTGGCAAACAATCCACCTGTGGCATCGTGGTGGCATCACAAACGCAAATTCGATTCACCAGGAGTCACTGATGTCACATTCAGCGAAAACGCCACGCACCATCTGTCAATTTCGTGTTAGCCCGTCGATTCCAACCATCCGGTTTGACCCGTCCCAGGACACGCCGATCATTGCGCAGTTCACCAGCCGCCGAGGTAAACGCACGGTATTGTTCGTGGGAGCGGATCATGCGTCGGTCTGGATACGCCAGGACAGTCTGGAAGGAGCCTTGCCGGTCACGCTACTGGAAGGAGTTGTCAGGGAAGCCGACCGACGTTTCATTGTAGGATTGGTACAGCCGCACTGGGCCAGGGTGGCGCAGGAATGGGTGTTTCGTGGCCATATCGACATGCAAGCGTTGGCTGACCAGACGTTGTTGGCAGCGGTGAATAAGCGTGACGAGGATGCGGAGCTACAACGGGCAAGTTGATAGCCTGTCATCATGTTAAGCTATCGAATCGACGTACTATTTTCGGGAATTTTCAATGTCATCTTCTCAGCGTCTAAAACTACCTATTGGGATTCAGACCTTCGCGGATATTCGTGAAGATGGCTACTACTACGTCGATACTTGCCCGTGGAAAGCCTATTTACCTGGTAGGAATAGAGTTCTCCAGTGTCGAGCGGCAGATTACAGCATTTGATGTGGAACTGTTGACACCGTGACCCACCTTTTCGCGCCTGACACTCAGGCGCGAAAAAAATTAAAAAACAGGGCGTTAACCGCTTGGTCGATTGAAAAGTCGTGAGAATCTGGAAGTAGACGTTCACTATTTCCAGGAGTTACACGATGCCTATCCGCAAATTCGACGCCTTTGTATCCACCGTGGACATCCAGACAAAGGATGCCACCATTCCCGCCAATACCTACCTGATGTGCATCAAGGTGCTGGGTGGCACGAACCCCGTGGTCGTCGACCGCACCATGCGCCCTGAGCAGGCCATCAAGCTCTCCACCAAACATGTACGCACCCTGGCCGATGCACCTGCTGACGATCCGAACGTGATGTCTCTGCGCCATCATGTCGATATCGCGCTGTCCGGTCAGCAGCCCTTCCTTGAGCGTGATTACCGCCCAGGGGAAATTGTTGTCTGTGCGGCTCCTGTGCCGCTTGACGATGAGTTCATTATCCCGAGAGGGCATCACCTGGTCTGCAAACGCGTCGCCGCCGGTCGGGTGGTGTTTGAGCTCTGGCACCCGCTGTACACCACCCGCATGGACTTTGAGATTGCCCACGACTATGCGCCGTTTGTCTTCAAGCCGGTGGACGATCACGACGATGAAGCGTATGTGCAGGCCACTTATGGCTTGAGCCTCGAAATTGATTTGTTCAGCGATGACGATGCACCTGACGAAGATCAGGCGTTTGTAGCGACCTTCACCCTGCCTTACGAGCGTTTTCGTGTGGCCAAGCGCCCAGGTGGGGAATGGGTCTTTGATCAGGACGAAGATGCCTGCGACGCGATGGCGTACCAGCTGCGCCAGCACGCAGCGCCCCCGAAACATAGCCATCTGGATCGGGACTTCTATCTTATCGACTGCGATAGCCGCGAACTGTTGGCGTACTACATCGAGTATCGCCTGTCCTGGCGTAGCCGCGCCTGGTCGTTTTCCACTTTTCTTCAGCACCGTCAATTGATCAATGAATGTCATCAGGTCATCCGTCTGCGGGAAGCCGAGCGCCAACTGGCGCTGGGGGGGCTTGGCATGACGCGTGTTGTGGTGATTGACGCGGATGCGATATCGCCGGTACAGGCAGCGCCCCTGATGGTGCCGTCCGACAAAGTGCTGGTCGCCACGAACAACCGTGACGTGATTCCTGACTGGAAAAAACAAGTGGGATCACGCTCGCAATACCGACTCGAAATCGTCAGCCCGCGTGTGCCACAGGCAGCGGATATGGCCCTGGCGTTTATCGCGGGGGAATGGGTGGCCAGAGAACCTTCGTTGCTGGCGCTTCCGTGGCTGCTTGTTTCCCGTGATCGGGATATCAGCGCCCTGGCCAGCTGCTTGCTCGCACGGGGCGTCGCCTGTGTGTCTCAGGTACACGTTCACCGCCATTGTGCGCCAAGCGCCTCGTCGGCCAACAGCACGCTTCATCCTACCTCGCCACCCGCAACACCTCCGCCATGTCACCGTCGGCTGACGCAGGCAGAACAGCTGGATCGCCTGATACGCCAAGCAGGCGGGTATCCGTGTCATCTGGGGCGAGTGCGCCCGCTGTTAACCAAGGCATCGGGCATCAGGGAGGGCAGTGTGTTGCAAAAAATACGCGATGGCAAAACGCGAGGCATCAAGAAACATCTGGTCAGCCTGGGATTCGTTTGTACCAAGACGCGGGTAAGTCGTTTTGGTGGCGCTACCCAGAAATCCTGACTTCCGATGCGATAAGGCCACCGTCCTGTTGACTAGAATCCCACCTGGAAAGACAGGCCACGCCCCCTTTTTCCTTTTTCCTTTTCCCTTTTCCCTTTTCGGAGGGTCTAAGCACATGAAATATATGGTTTTTTTCGGCCTAAATGGGACAAATTAGGGGTTAAAGGGGGACAAATTAGGGGTTAAAGGGGGGACAAATTAGGGGTTTGAGGGGGACAGATTAGGGGTCGGGATTTCGGCCTAAATGGGACAAATTAGGGGTGGCCTGTGGATAAGTATCAGTGCCGCGAAAGGGGACAGATTTGGGGTCACTGCCGTCCGCCAGCGACAGCCAAAAGTGAAGCGAGGATAGTGTGAAAAAAGACGACAGACCACAGGTGTACAAAAGCAATGCGTTGATCGAGGCACACTTCGCGGCATCGCTCATGGAGCAGCGTATCCTGCTGGCGTGTATGGCTCAGGTGCGCCGTGACGGACAGATCACCGATGAAGTCATGTATCGCGTTTCAGTGGAGGACGTGACACCGGCGACACACCATTCCAAAGATATCTACCGGCAATTGGCGCAGGCGGCCCATCGGCTGAAACACCGTGATGTCTGGATTGCTGAATACCCCAATGGCGCAGGGACGCGACCAGAGCTTCTGAGCACGGGTTGGGTACAGACCATTCGATACAAGAAGGATCAGGGATGTATCGAGCTTCGTTTTAACAAGGACATCCTGCCGTATTTGTCTCAGTTGAACAGCGAATTTACCGGCTACTGCATTGACGATATCGAGGGGATGACAAGCCAGTACGCCATTCGCTTTTACGAACTGCTGTGCCAGTGGCAGACAAAAGGGCAGCTGGAGCTGTCTGTTGGCTGGCTGCGTCAGGCGTTGGCGCTCGACAACAAGTACCCAACCTATAAAGATTTCCGTAAGCGGGTGATTGAGCCCGCCATCGCTCAGATCAACACGCACACGCCCGTTACCGTGTCGTACATTCCCATCAAAACGGGAAGATCGGTGACGCACTTGAGTCTCGACTTCAAAATCGCTGCGACACATAAGCCAACAGCACGCACCTCCGCCAAGGCATCCAGGCCACCCAACGCGACCAGCACACCGCGTTCGGCCCCGCAGGCAGGCAAACCCATGTATGGCATATCACCATTGATGATCGAACGGCACAAAGCCGACGGCGATAGCTGGGAAGACGCGGCCCTGAAGGCGCTTTATGCCAAAAAGCGATAAGTGACCGCAGGAAATACCTGAAAAATCGGCCCTCAGCGCCCTGGCCGATGATCAAGTCTCGCTACCATGAGGGCATCCATTACCCAATTGAGCGCTCAACATGCGGCTCCAAGATATCGGTGGAGCCCAGCGATACGAGCAGCATGGCCGTGACGTACTGGGTGCATCCGTACAACAGCTAGTACCGCCCCCTCAAAAGTGAAAAAAGTGCTCGCACGGGCTTGGTCGATTGAAAAGTCGTGAGACAGTGAAGGTATCAACACGACAGGAGAGAGACATGAGCCTACATAACAACACGCCTTGCCAGCACCGCCATTTCGCGGCCTACGAAGACGGCCACTACCGCTACCGCATCGAAGATGCTGAGGACAACGTGCTGGTGTCGTTTGCCAGCTTGTCTGACGCTGAAAGAAAGCTGGCACAGCACGACGAGACGTGGCTGCGTATTCCGGCGAACGTGACCGGTCATTCCGGTGATCGTG
>NZ_JABUZE010000171.1:0-17746 GCF_014897805.1 Halomonas sp. 3F2F | reverse complement strand
AGCGACGATATTGGCTGGATGAAATCTTTCATGCGTTTGCCCTGGAGACAACAACCGCTGCCGCCATGGTAAGTGCAAACTCTGAAAATAGCCGACCAATATCCCCCTGCAGCATGCTGAGGGGAACGAAGACTGCCACCAGCACCAGCGTGGTAGCAATCACCGCAAAAGCGATTTGCCGTGTGCCTCGAAATGCTGCGACCAGAGGTGTTTCTGCGTAGTCGTGCATACGCCGATTGATATTTTCAAGCACTACAATCGCGTCATCAACAATCAACCCAATCGCCAGTACCAGCGCCAATAGCGTGAGTAGATTAATCGAAAAGTTCATGGCGGCTAGGGCGGTAAATGCTCCAATGACAGCAATCGGTACCGTCACTGCAGGCACTAGTGTGGTGCGCAGATTGCCTAAAAACATAAACATCACCACGACGACTAGCCCCATGGCGATAAACAGCGTCATCACTACTTGTTCGATAGCGCCTGAAACGAATACTGACGCATCATAGTTAAGGCTGAGTGACATCCCCTCCGGCAAGGTGCCTTGAAGCCGGTCAAGTTCTTGTCGAACGGCTTCCGATAGCTCCACTACGTTAGCCGTTGATTGCATGATCATGCCTAGTCCCACCATCGGGACGCCATTGGCACGAAACACAGATCGGTCCTCTACTGAGCCTATCTCGACACGCGCTACATCGCCCAGACGTACTAGATAACCGTTACTGCCTTCGATTAAAGCAATCTGCTTAAAATCATCAGCGGTCGCGAAGCTGCGCGGCAAACGAACAATAAATTGGCGATCTTCGGACTCAATTGAGCCCGCTGGCAACTCAACATTTTCAGCACGTAGAGCATCCTCAATATCACCAACAGTTAGCCCCCGTGCGGCGAGTGCATTGCGGTCCAGCCAAACTCGCATCGCGTAATCACGTCCACCACCTACGCGCACCCTTGCCACGCCGGGTTGTACCGAAAGGCTGTCTACCAGAAAGCGATTGGCATAATCGGTCAGTTCGGTGATCGAGTAATCCGCACCAGAGAGACTTAGCCACACGACAATAGTCTCGCTACTGTCGGCTTTAGTGACCTCAGGATTATCGGCATCATCTGGAAGGTTGCGCAGTGCTCCTGAAATACGATCGCGGATATCGTTGGCGGCAGCATTGATATCCATGGTGATGGCGAACTCGATTTCCACTCGCGAACGACCATCCTCACTTTGCGAGGTAATTAACTCAATGCCTTCCACGCCGGCGATACGGTCTTCGAGCACTTGGGTAATACGTGTCTCTACAACGCTTGCAGATGCGCCAGGGTAGCGGGTATCAATACTAACAATAGGAGGATCAACCGTTGGGTATTCTTGCAGGGGCAGCCGGTTGAGTGCCAGTAAACCAAACGCGATAATCAGCGTGGCAATCACCATCGCCAGCACGGGCCGCTGAACTGAAATGTCGGATAAACGCATTAGCGATCAGCCTCCAGTAGCGTGCGAATATCCGTCTCTTCATCAGCGATACCTAGCAGCCTGACTTGCTGGCCATCTCGCGCGAGTTGTAATCCGTGAATCACGATTAGGTCGCCCGCACTGATACCCTCCAGCACCTCTACTTCACCGCTTCGTCGTTCGCCAATGATGACTTCTCGCCGCTCTAATCGAGAGGTGTCGTCCTGCTGGTTGATCAGCATCACAAAGTGGCGGTTGCCACTGGGTTCGATCGCTGCTTCAGGAAGTACCAGGGTGTTGCGGACTCGTTGCTGAACCACGACCTCCATTAACATCCCAGGCCGCAGACGCAGCCCAGGGTTTACCATTTCAGCGCGAACGTTAACACTGCGGGTGATAGGGTCTATGCGGGTGCCAATGCTAGAGATTTCACCGCTGAAGAGCTCGTCAGGGAATGCCGCTGTAGTAGCACTCAGCTTTAGGCCGTTGGATAAACGCCCTAAAAATACTTCAGGTACGGTAAAGTCGAGCTTCATGACATCTAGCTTATCAAGAGTGACAAGCTCCATGCCGGGCGTCACTAATGCACCGATACTGACGTTACGAAAGCCAACTCGCCCGCTAAAAGGGGCATGTAAGCGATAATTTGACAGCCTAGCTTCTAACGCTTGTGCGTCAGCCTGTGATTGGCGTAAACGAGCCTGGGTGTCTTCTACATCAGCCCGCGGGGCGAGGTTGCGTTGTTGCAACTGGGTGGCTCGGCCTAGCGCATTGCGACGTTCATCATTGAGGGCTTGCGCAGCCCTTAGCTGAGCCTGTTCTTCAGCATCTTCTAAACGAATTAACAGCCTTCCGCGCTCTACTTGTTCGCCATCTTCAAAATTGATCTCGGCAATCGTATCGGTCACCGTGGCAGAAAGTGTCACGCTTTCATCTGCACTCAGTGTCCCTAATGCTTCAAGCGGATCAGACCAAGTCGTTATGGCGGCGTAGTGCCCAATAACCGGAGGGGGAGACTGTGCCAACAGCGGACTAGCCCATATCAGGGTAAACAACCAGAAGAGAAAGATACGTTTACAAACAAGCATGAGCGTCTCAGTGTTATCAAAATGCCTAGTAATACCACTTAGGGGATCACCGTGTTAGAGGGTGAAGTGTCTACAGTGATATTTTGTTAAATAGATGTACGTTTTTTGTACATGTAATTTTTAATGTACAGTAATTTTGAGCTATTTACCTGTTAAAATGCCTCTCATTTTTTCACCCTGGGAGCCTAATTTTATGGTCTACGACGTCGTCGTCATTGGTGCAGGAGCCGCTGGTTTAATGTGTGCGGCTCAAGCGGGTTACGCGGGGCGTCGTGTACTGTTAGTGGACCATGCCAACAAGGCGGGCAAGAAAATATTGATGTCGGGAGGAGGGCGCTGCAATTTTACCAATCTTGCGACTACGCCTCAGAATTTTTACTCGGAAAATCCGTATTTTTGTATTTCTGCGCTAAAGCGTTACCGTCCAGAGCATTTTGTGTCGTTGATAGAGCGGCATGGTGTTGAGTATGTGGAAAAAGCCCCAGGCCAGCTCTTTTGTGCGAGCTCCGCTAAAGACATTGTTAGCGTCTTACTCACCGAGTGTGAATGGGCCGGCGTCGAGGTGTCGCTCAGCACGTCAATTTCTAGGCTGGAGCGAATGGGGGATAGCATGCGCTTAGCCACGTCGTTGGGAAGCATAGACGCGGGTACGGTAGTGATTGCGACGGGAGGACTTTCGATACCCACGATGGGGGCGACAGGGTTTGGTTATGACATTGCCCGTCAGTTTGGCTTAGATGTTCTGCCTACCCGCCCAGGCTTGGTGCCGTTTACCTTGAGCGATAGTTGGAAAGAGCGCGCAGCAGCACTTTCTGGGGTTAGTGTGCCATGCGAGGTGAGCTGCAATGGGAGACGCTTTAAAGAGCCAATGCTATTTACTCATCGTGGCCTGTCAGGCCCGTCGATGCTGCAAATTTCCAGCGTTTGGCAACCTGGTGACACGATCACTATTGATTTACTGCCAAGTGAACAGGCTGCTGACGTATTACGTCATGCACGTCATGCGACTCCTAAGCGTCAGCTGTCCACTTGGCTGGGAGAGCGTTTTCCAAAGCGCTTTGCCCAAGCGTTGCTAGAGTGGTACCCAGACGCCAATCTTACCAGCCCTCTGGCAGAGTACAGTAATGATGCGCTTGATCATTGGGCTCAGCGGCTAAACCAGTGGCAGTTAAAACCGTCAGGTACAGAAGGGTGGCGAACTTCTGAGGTAACGATGGGCGGGGTAAGTACGGAAGCGATTTCATCAAAAACATTTGCAGTGAAAGACCTACCGCAGCTTAGGCTTATCGGTGAAGTGCTAGATGTGACGGGGGAATTGGGGGGGTACAACTTTCAGTGGGCTTGGGCAAGTGGTGTTGCTTGCGGGCAGGCATGCTGATGAGTCTAAAGAACTGGGCCGTAAACACGTAGAGCATTCAAAATTAGCGTTTATAAAAACGGCCCAGCGACGTTCTCAGAAAATATCGCTAGTGACTTACTAACTAGCCACTTTTGCTAGCAGCTTCAGTTTTCGTATCAGCATGTAGCTAGCCAGTGCTTTTCTGCCAACTGCCATTGCACCACCTGGATGGCGCAAAATACGCAAGGCGGCGACGCCACCAATCACATACAAAGGTATTTTAAGGCTGCGCCAGTTCTTGTCTAGCGGTGAGGCTGCCTTGGTAAGCGTATCGCTATCAACTAATATATCGATACGCTGTTGCTCTAATTCCGCTAACAAGGCGGCTTTGCGTTCCGCTCGGCTGGGAGGCTTATTGACGGTGTTGGGTTGAGTCATCCTCATTCACCTCCAACAAGGCTCGGTCAGCGGAGAGTTGCTTAAGCGTTTCTTTTAACAGCGTATGTTGCTTGGCTTGCCGAATAGCGATAACCGCTAGTAAAAAACTTAAGGCAATAAGAACGCCTGCACTCACGCCAATCGCAGTCAGCCGATAAGTGTCCCAAAACAGTACGACTACCAGCGCGGTAAGTGTCGCGACGCCTAACAACAGCAACAAAAGGCTGGCTCCTGCCAACAAAAGCAGGGTCAATAAACGAGCGCGCTCCTCTTCTAACTCTAAAACCGCCAAACGAAGCCGAGTCTCACCATTAGCGACTAATGATCTCAGCAGACGTTTGGCTGCAGAGAATACGCGTTGTGTTGGCCCTAAAGCCATTAGCGACGACCGAGAAGCATACCCACCACTAGACCAGCTGCGGCACCAATACCAATACTAGCCCAAGGGTTTTCGTGCACGTAACGATCGCAGCAATCAACTTGCTGAGACAGCGTTTCACGCGTGTCTTCGTAAAGTCGTTCACCGCGAGCTTCTAAGCGCGCTCGGGTGTCTTTCAGTCGTTTTTCTGCGCGCTCACGAAGGTCACGCATTTCGCCACTTGCATCTTTTGACGTGGCATTCATCAACTCTTCTACGGTTTCACTCAGGTGGCGGAGATCTTCCTTCAACTGGTCAGCACGAGCAGAGGTATCAGTATTACGTTTAGCCATGATGTCATCCTTTGACGAGTGAATATGAATAAGTGTCAACTCCAGCATAGCAGCCGTTAATCATAAGACAACCTTAGGTGCTATCGGTTCAGCCCTGACGTACTGAACAGGGGATTTAAGCTAAAGCCGATGCTGAGACGATGCACGCGATTGTTGTAGTCAATCATGCTCTCTCCGTAGCCGTAGTAGTACTGTAGATGGGCACGCACATTGTTAAATGCAGGCCAGCTGTAGTCTATTTGAGTGCCATAGTTACCCGCGCTTGGGTTGCCACGCAGTTGCCCCGCGACCTCGTGGTTACCATTGAGTCGTTTTGCCAGGCGGATATCGCCATAACCGACATAGCGTTCTATGTCTGGGTTGTCATCGTCGCCGCTGGACTCAGGTACGCGCCAATGAGGGGCGAGTGATAGTGCCCAGTCACCACGTTGGAACGTGCTTTCCAGATAAACTCTGTTCCAACTGCGTGAAAGCGGGTCTGAACGGCCGTTAGACTGATGAATGAAGGAGAGACGATTGCGCGTATTTACCCAGCCTAATGCGCTCCAGGCGTTATCAAAATCAATAAAAATTTCAGGTTCATAGTTAGTTTCCCGGAAGGGGGAAGAAGCATCGGTATTATAGGCCTGCCACCAGCTACGCTGGGTGTAGGCAAAATAGACATCGCCAATGTCGCCAAACACATCCTCTGCGAGGTTGAATTTAGCGCTAAACTGAAATTTCACTTCGACGTCGTTAGGTGGAGAGTCTGCGGAAATGCTACGAAAGTTTTCGCTGTTCTGGTTGGTGCTATAGCTAATAGGGAAAAGATAATTAGTTCGGTGAGTCGTAATCGCAAACGGATTACGTGACGACTCCTGCTCAAATTGGCGGCGTTCACTGAGATCCTCAAGCGCCATCTCTTCTGGAAGCAACTGCGGAGCGGGCGTGGATTCGCTTCCTGCCGGATCTTCAACCTGTTGCAGCTGCTGACGCAACTGATAAAGTTCGCTGTTGAGTGCGCGTATACGAGCCTCAATTTCCTCGCGGGTCTCTGCAATGGCACTTTCAGTGCCTAGCAAAACAATTAAACTAGTTAACAGCAGTTTTCGAATGACCATCAAAATGGCTCGCAAATAAATAAAAGGCAGTTATCAGAGACTCTTCTATACACGCCCATCGCGTAAGTCAACTCCTCCCGTTCGTCAAACGCGTTAGATTGCGTAAGAAGCCAGAACGCCTGACAATGGCGATCTTCCTGATTGGAGTAGTATCCATGTCGATGAGGCATATCTAACGTGGTCAAAAATGCACTGAAGGCACTCCTCAAGCTCTGCTTTATTTATCTATTGTTTACGACTGCTGGTGCCGTATACGCGCAGGCTGCGTTGCTTGATCAGGTCCCCTCTGAGGAGCAGCTATCTGAGCGATTAGCCGAGCTTGAGTCGCAAGAAAGCGAGCTAACCACCGAGCAAACTCAGGTCAAAGAAGCGTTGACGGCTGCGCTACAAGGCTATGAGCGCCTGCACGCAGTTGAAGAGCGCATTGAGGCGTTAGAGCAACGGGTTGTCCAAGCGCCCGAAATATTGCTTCGTCTAGAGCGTGAGCTGAACGAAGCGGAGGAACAAAGCCGACAGTTCTCAGTGGATAACCTTAGTGATATGCCACTGAATCAGCTGGAAGCGCAGCAAGCAGAGGCCGTCGTGGAGCTTCAGCGGCTTCAAAGCCAGTTAGCCGAAGTTAACTCTCAGCTATTGGCCGCGCAAGCACTGCCTGAGCGCGCTCAGCAAGCAATTTCAGATGCGTTACAGCGCACTGAAAGTTTACGCCGTCAGTCTGATGAGCGAGAAGCCTTGCTGGGTGATCGGCAACTATCGGCACGCCACGATGCACAGTTAATTCAGTGGCGCATTGAGCGAGCCCTTGCAGAGCAGGAAGTAAACCTTAACCAGCGTGAACTAAGTGCCAACAGTCGGCTACGAGAGTTGGCCCAGGAGCGCCGGGAACTCATTGAGCTGCAAATAGACCAGCAGGAGCAGCAGCTTAATTTGTTGCAAGGCGTCATTGATCGTCAGCGGCGGCTACAATCTGAGCAGGCAATTGCTGACGCCGCAAAGAATGATCCACTGATCGCTGAAGGGCACCCTGTGGTGCTCAATGCTCAATGCTCAGCAAGCGAACCAAGCACTGAGCCTTGAACTGTTGCGAACAACGGATAGAGCGAATGGCATTATACGTGAGAATATTGAAGCCCAGCGTCAGTTAGATCATGTACGGCAACTTCAGCGTAGCCTGAACGAACAAATTGATGCTATTCGTGGTAGCCAATTGTTGTCGCGTATTCTTCGAGAACAGCGCCAGTCGTTACCGTTAGTCGCGCCAAGGCGTGATTTACAAGATGAAATTGCTGATTTGCGTCTCAAACAGTTTGATTTGATTCGGCAGCGTGATCAGTTGCGCCAAAGCGATCGCTTAGCGACCCAGCGCTTGCAGGAAGCAGGGGTTGACGTCACGCCTGGATTGGTGGACTCCCTAACACGCCTTTATCAGTCGCGCCGTGAATTGGTAGAGCAGCTTGAGCAATCTTACGGAAGCCTGCTGAGTGCCGCTATTGAGCTTCAACTTAATCAACAACAGCTATTAGAGACGACGCGCGATTTACGGGCGACCATTGATGAACAGCTATTCTGGGTAGCTAATAGCCGTCCTCTAGATTTCAATTGGTTACGACAAATTCCCCACAACCTTCAACTGGAGTGGCGAGAAGGCGAGTGGCGGGCGGTTTTGCCCTCTCAGTGGAAAGGTTTTTCTTGGAAAATGCTGATTGGCGCGCCGTTTATTTTGCTTGGCGTGGTTCTGGTTGGGCTGCGTCGGCGAATTAAAGCACGGCTTGCGCTCATTCACTCACAAATTGGTCGACTGAAAAGTGATACTCAGCTGCATACCACCAAGGCGGTGCTGCTAAACGCTCTGCTTGCGTTGCCAGGGCCGTTGGGGTTGGCAGGTATTGGCATAGGCCTAAGTGAGGCTGAAGGTGCACTGGCAAGCAGTGTTTCGCCAGCGCTACTACAACTGGCGCTTAGCTGGGCTGTCGTGGCTTGGGGCCGCCGGCTACTCGTTCATGATGGGGTTGCTGAGCGCCATTTCACCTGGGCACCTGCTTATACAGCGCGGTTGCGTAAGCTGCTGGGTGGTTTCGGACTGGCGTTAGCGCCCGTGGTTGTTATTGCCGCGCTCTCTGGGCAAATGGAAACACCGCTGGCGTTGCGCCCAGTGGCGATAGGGCTGTTTGCCGCGGGCCTGGTGGCAATGAGCTGGTGGTTGGCACTATTAATCCTGGCCCATGTGCCATTTTTCGGAGTGCGACTCTTCCGGTTGGTGTTAGGTCTAGCGATGGCTTCAGTGCCGCTAGTACTCCTTGGACTTGTGGTGTGGGGATATGAGTATACGGCGTTGCGGCTAGTTGCTCGCTTTGCAATCACCCTTTACCTGTTGGGCTTGTGGGTCGTCGTTGAGGCCACGGTCGTACGTAGTTTAGCCGTTGCAGCACGGCGGCTAGCTTACCGGCGTGCGCTCGCTAGACGTCGTGCTCAAGTACAAGAGGGCGCAGAAGGTGGGCTGGAGGTCGTTGAAGAGCCACCTTTGGATATGGAGAAAATTAACTCTCAGTCGTTACGCCTATCAAAGTTGATTTTGTTGATTGGCTTCAGTGCCCTGCTGTATCTGGTGTGGTCAGACCTGCTGGCGGTACTGAGTTATTTAGACCAAGTTTCAATATGGGATGCGGAAGAGGGGGATTTGGTCGGAGACGCACTATCGATTTCCGATGTGTTTACCTCGCTACTTGTGATTGCCATCACGTTCATTATGGCGCGTAACTTGCCTGGCTTGTTGGAAGTAATGGTGCTTTCACGCTTGTCCTTAAAGCAGGGTAGTGCTTATGCCATTAGCTCGCTGCTTTCTTATACCATTGTTGGTACTGGCGTAGTGATGGCATTGGCCACGCTGGGCGTTTCTTGGAATAAATTGCAGTGGCTGGTGGCGGCGCTGAGCGTGGGCTTAGGCTTTGGTCTTCAGGAAATATTTGCCAACTTTATTTCTGGTTTGATCATTCTGTTTGAGCGCCCAATTCGCATTGGTGACACCATCACGCTGGGTAATCTACATGGCACGGTCAGTCGGATTCGCATCCGGGCGACTACCGTGACCGACTTTGACCGAAAAGAAATTATCATTCCGAACAAAACGTTTGTGACGGACCAGCTCATTAACTGGTCACTTTCGGATAACGTGACCCGCGTGGTGCTGACTTACGGTGTTGCTCATGGGTCTGATCTGCCTTTAGTGCATACATTGCTGCGCCAGGCTGCCGACGAAAATGAACGAGTGTTAGAAGACCCAGAACCTCAGGTTTTCTGCCTGAACTACGGGCCGCACAGCCTGAATTTTGAGCTGCGCATTTTCGTTAACGATTTGCTTGACCGCTTGTTTGCTGCTGACGAAGTTAACTGCCGGATCGACGAGCTGTTCCGTGAAGCGGGCGTTAGGGTGGCCTTCGAGCAGATGGACGTGTGGCTGCACCGCGACCGAGGCGAGTCAGTTAAAGTGCAGTCAGCTAACCGGCTGCCTCCTGATAACCTAAGCTAATGACTAGGTTAGCATCAGGGGGGGGTTGTGTTTAAGTACTGGTTTTTAAACGCTTTGTTCTTCATGTTTGGTGGCGAACAGTAAAAACTCCCGATTACCGTCACCACCGGTAATCGGGCTTTCCTGCCAGTGGCTAATGACTAAGCCGCACTCTGTACAGGCATCACGTATCTTTTTCTCTACCTCTGCATAGTGGCTAGCGTTACGCACGATGCCACGCTTATCCAGTGCGCCTGGTGCTAACTCAAACTGTGGCTTTACTAATGAGAGTAGTTGCCCCCCAGTGGGAAGAAGGGCGGCGATCTCAGGCAAAATCAGGGTTTGCGAGATGAACGAAACGTCCATCACGGCTATATCGATAGGGTGTTTAGCCACGGCGTGTTGAAGGGCTGTCGATGATGCCATGTGACGAGCATTTAAGCCTTCAAGACACGTGACTCTCGGGTCATCACGTAAGCACTCGGCTAGCTGGGTATGCCCGACTTCAACACCGATAACATGTCGGGCGCCAAATTGAAGTGAGCAATCGGTAAAACCTCCCGTTGATTGGCCAACGTCTAACACGATGCTCCCTTCCAGGCGCATGTCTAGAGCGTTAAGAACGCCCTCTAATTTTAATCCTGCCCGGGAAACGTAACGTTCCTCAGGGTCTTCATCAATATGAAGTGGAGTATCCAGCGGCCATTTTTCGGATGGTTTTACGAGTGGCGTGCCATCTTGAAGAAACACGCGACCGTTGCGAATTAATCGCTGCGCGCGTGTACGTGAACTGGCCAGCCCTTGGCTGACCAATAATTGGTCTAATCGTGTTAGTTGAGTCATTGTCGTCAATATGGCGGTTATTAAACGCTGCTAGCGAGTCTCGCTACGGAGTATGTGGCCCTTTGTCTGCCTGCAGTTCGGTGGGGGATAAGCGGCTAGCTCCCCAGCTGCGATGCAGATAGCCTTTTACAGATTCAAGTTCTTCTTCCGTTACTGTGGCTAACTCGCCACGCTCCAACGGATCAAAGTGGTAAATATATAATCGAGACGTGAACTGTGCGAAGGGGAGCGAGGCTTCGCCAAAGCGTTCTCCGTTACCTGAGGTGCTAACTTTAACGCCGTCTCCCCAATCTTGGCCGCTGTCGTTATTGGGGTTGTAAAAATAGATCCTCATCACATCGTTGGGATCTAGTGAGGCGCGCAAAATGGTAATTGCATGCCAACCAATAAACCGGGCAGCACTGTCAGTGACGGCAATGCCAGCAGGCTGAGGATGAATTAGCGGTTGGTTGCCATTGTAGTAAGGGTGATAGCTGGCGTAGAAGTGACGAATAAAACTATCTACGCCGCTAAGTTGGCCGGAGGCAACATCAACGTTGATGCTAAAGCCCCGACCTGACCACCATCCGTGAAATTCTGGGTTAACCCAGCGGTGGGGATCGCCTTCGCGGCCAATGCAGCGCCTGCCCATCTCAGCGTAAATACGGTCAAGATGGGGGACAACGATCAACGAGGCTGGGTCGAGGTCCATCGGAAGCTCGGAGGCAACGCCTGAGGCGCTCTCCATTGAAGAGATTGGCTGACCCTCGAAATGCATAATGATTTCATCATCACGCGCAGCCCAAGCCACCATTTGCAGTAGATAGTCAGGGTCGTTATAAGCCCACATAGAAAGCGCTCTCGCTGACTGGCAGGTAGGGTTGTTGCCCTGTCCTACACCCAGCGGCAGTCCTAACATGCAAAGCACACCTTCAATTAAACGTGCGCGGGGTGATGCATCTTCACCATAAGCAAGGTTCAAGCGTGCTTCTGACCACTCTGAAAGCTTTAGATTTAGCTGCCGCCACATCGCTGGGGCAACCGGGGGTTGATAGAGAATGCCCCGCTCCAGTAGCAGTGCCAAGCCATACACCGCTTGGGCTGTGGCGGGATAAACACCACCGCGAATTAGTGCATGCACTAGCTCGCGATAGCAGAGTAGGCAGTCACGCCCCGTCGACGAGAGACCCAGTGCCTCTGATAGAAGGTGGTCGCCCTCTTCGAGTAAATAGCGCATCAGTATCGTGTGATAGGGCGACACCAGCCCTGTGTCATGCATCGCACGGGCGAAGCCTGTGGATTCCGCTTGCAAAGCCGCGTTATCCATACGCTCCAGTCGTTCACGGTATAGCTCAACGCCGGGGTCTTCACGACAAGCTTGGGTCGGCCCGAAAAGTGAACTAACCAGCCTGTCAGCCCCTTGACCACTTGCTCCCAAATCAATGGCTGGATTAACTTGGCACAGCGCAATTTGGGTGATCATCTGTTTTATGGGATCAACCTGTATAGGGCGCTGTTTTAAAATGCGCCATATTTCATCAATTAGCTGATCAATAACGTGTTCGTAGCCAATTCGGTCGGCTAGGTGTTGAAACAGTTGCCGGGGAATCGTCGCTAATCGACCCTGGGTTTCCCGTTCGGCTTCGCTAGGTGCGTTAAATAACAGCCACAGATTGATGGCCATTACTTGGGTTAAATAGTGGTGTGCATGCTCTTGGGATACCAGAGCATGTAAGTAATCACCTTTGGCGACTGCTAAAAGTCGCAGCTCACTCAGCGCCTCAATAACGACCACATTGGCGTCAGGGCTTTTCAGAGAGAACGTAGTGAGAGTAGGTACTAGGAACTGTGGGGTTTCCCAGTCTGAGCCTGCAAACACACCGGCGGATTCAAAATCCGCCGCGCGTGCTTCGAGGGCAGCGCAGCCACCCTCCTGCATCAAGATTCGGCGCGCAGTATCCATTACGCGGGGCAGTTTCGCCGGTTTAGAAAAAGCAGGCGCCTGCGAAAGCAGGCGCACCGCATCATCAAATTTGCTCAGCAATCCATTGAGCTTGCCATCTTCAGTTGAAGATGCCTCTTGATTGATCGTCACATTGACTCCTTATCCCAGCCGAGGCAGGGATTATACATAGAAGTCGAGGTCTTCTTGGCGTTTAAGCAGATCACGCAGTGTGTGTGCGTCTTCGCCTTTAAAGTAGACCAAGCCCCAGTGGGTACCAAACGCCGTACGTTTAGTGACGGTTTCTTCAACCGGTGATGTCAGCTCGTGGGATTCAAAATAGGGATGATCCTCTGTTTCTTCAGGAATCTCTAGGCGGCTAACAACCCGGCGGCGGGGATAAACGCCAAAGCAGCCCGCGAACCCATCTGCGTCCACCACCTCTTTGGGAAAGAAGGCAGCGACTTCTTCTTTTGTGCTTTTAGGATCGAATACCAGCATAGACGCCTGATAGGCGTTAAATCCGTAAACCCGCTCGAGAAGTTCGAAGACTTTAAAGCCAGGTGGGCGGTAAGCGACTTCGCCAAAGTACATTTCACCGTCGCTGGTGACAAAGTACTCGGGATGAATGAGACCGAATTCAATATCAAACGCTTTGATCAGCTTTTCGATTTGTGCCGTAATCTGCTCGCGGTATTTTTCAAGCTCTGGAGACGCAGGCACAAATACTGAGTAGCCAAGTGTGACGTACTCTGAAATATTCAGGAAAGCGATCTTGCCATCGTGAATCCACGCTTCTACGGCGAATTCCCAGCCGTCTAAGTGAGACTCCATCAGCACAGGGAACTCTTCGTCGGGGATAGTATCGACTTCATCCGGTGTGCGAATAACGCGGTGGCCAAGACAGCCAGCCTTATCGAACGCCTTCAGGTGGATAGGGTCGTTGGGGTCGCCATCCAGCTTGAGTAGCGTCTGATTAACGCGTTTAAGAAAGCGTACTACGTCATCTTTATCGTGGGCTTCTTCGAAAATACCCACACGGATGCCGCCAAGCTGGGCGCGACGCTTCATCAATGCTTTGTCGCGAAGCAACAGCGATTGCCCGTAAATACGTGGATTGTCGAGTAGCACAGAGTTAATAGCGCCAGCCCACTCAACGGTTTCCTCATAAAGCGGAATAGCGACGTCGACGCCTTTTTCTTTCAGCGTTTCAGCAATTTCGATGGAGCGATCATTGAGACGCTCAAAATTCCATGGAACGTAGGGAATATCATGTTTCTGGCAGTACTCCTCGGCCCAGTCGGGTGCAACCACGATGTAGCGGCGGTCAAAATTCTCAGCCGCTTCGATCGCATTGAGGCTCCAACCTAGTAGGGCGATATAGCCCTTATTGGTATCCTTTTGCATGACGGTGACTCCTGTGGGTGAGTGAATAAAGTTGCCATACCACTTACTTCACCATACACGATAGGGCCTTCCGTCGGCTAATTAGCAGCCACTGAAGGTGAAAGTAGCCAAAAATAAGCGCTTTTGAGGGTGGCATACTAAAGAGCAAACCCCTGAGTATGTTAGGCTAGGCTCCTTAACATTATGTTCAAGTGGCAAGAGGAATAGGCCAAGATGGCGGCCAAGCCGATCTACCGTGTGGTGGTTCACCAGCAGGGTGAAATATGGGATTTATACGTCAGAGAAATCTTTCAAAGCGAACTCTGGGGCTTTATTGAAGTCGAGGAGTTTGTCTTTGACGATGCGTCGCGGGTTGTTGTTGATCCAGGGGCGGAAAAGCTACAGCGTACCTTTGAAGGTGTTAAGCGCAGTTATCTGCCGCTTAACGCCATTGTGCGTATTGACGAAGTAGAACGTGAAGGCCCTTTGAAAGCAGTTAAAAGCGATGCCCGCGTCGCAGAGTTTCCTCGTCCCTTTCCATTGCCGCCTCGTGGAGAAGGGTAAGCGCCTAGACAAGCGCACCGCTTTGAGCGATACGCGCGACGGCTTCGTCTGCCTCGCGCGTTTTTACAATCAGGACATGACGTCATGCAAGTAAATAAACTTCGTAGTAGTTGTTACGCCACTGCCGTTGGCGTGTTGTTGAGTATCGGAGGAGCTCCTGCATTTGCCCAGTCTGATAACCAAGCTTGGGTAAGCGATGAGTTAAGCACGTATGTGCGTAGTGGCCCCACCGATGGTTATCGTATTGTGGGAACGTTAAATGCAGGTGAGCAGGTCGAGGCGCTTGAAACAAGCGGTGATTATACCCGCGTACGTAGTAGTAGCGGCGATACGGTGTGGGTGCTCAGTAGCGAGCTACAGCAAGACCCGAGTGCCCGTCAACAGCTACCCGTACTACAAGCCCAAGTCGATGAGCTTACCCAAGAATTGGATGGCATTAACGATACTTGGGAGCAGCGCATTTCTTCTATGACGGAAACACTTGATATTCGTGAAAAGCGGATTGTCGAGTTAGAAGCGCGTAACCACGAGCTTGATAGTGAAGCAGAGCAGTCTCGCCAGCAGGTGCGTGCCTTACAGGCGCGTCTAGACACCCAGGAAGAAGATCTGCTAATGCGCTATTTCATGTACGGCGGTGGGGTTGCCGGCGCTGGGTTATTAGTCGGGCTGATTGTCCCCCATTTACCGCGTCGTCGTAAAAAGAGAGACCGCTGGTTTTAAAGCGACGTAAAAAACAAACGTTTTGTGTAAATTTCGAGCACGAGGTGGCCGCAATGGAAAACCCCTGGCGCCAACGTTGGCAAGAGGGACGTATTGGCTTTCATTTGTCCGATACACACCCGGCGCTTGTCCAGTACTGGCCTACGCTTAATGTGACGCCTGGGGCCAAAGTACTTGTGCCGTTATGCGGAAAAAGCCTGGATATGCGTTGGCTAGCAGATGCAGGGCACCCCGTGCTGGGCATTGAGTTGGCTCCTGAAGCAATCGAGCAGTTTCTGGCCCAGCGCAATGCGAGTGTATCGCGCTATACCCAGGCAGGTTTTAATGTCTCACGCCAGGGTAGCGTTGAAGTGTGGTGCGGTGACTTTTTCCACTTGCACATCAAGCAGGCGGCGGAAGTGGGCGCATTTTATGACCGCGCTTCATTAATTGCACTGCCTCCGGCTACTCGAGAGCGCTATGCCTTCCACCTTGCTCAGTTAGTGCCGCCTGGTGCTAAAGGGTTATTAGTGGGGTTAACCCACGATGAAGACAATGCAGGCCCACCTTACAGTGTGCCCAACGGCGAAATTGAGCATTTGTTTATGCCCAACTTCCGCGTTGAATTGGTTGAGAATAGAGAGGCTGATGAACGGGGCCGCAGCGAAAGCATTTGGGTGCTGGAGCGTCGTGGCCCGCACGTATAAATCTGCCCGCAAAGCGGGCAGATGTTCTCAGAATAAGCTATCAGGATAAAACGGTTTAGCGAGCGAGTAAGCGGCCCAACTCTGGGTCACTAAACGCACGATTTAAACCATCACTTAACAAATCGTTTAGCATGCGTGCATTGGCATCTTCGCTGGGCTTGATGGCATAGCCTTGGGTGCGTCGCGAGGTGTAAGTGCCGGTATACGTCGTGCCTTTGTTCTGGGCAATCGCTCGGAAAACTCCCTCAATACGCGCTTCGTCGATCAGCGGTTGGCCGCTTTCACCTTTGGCATAGTTAAGGCCAGCGAGTTCAAGAGTAATGCTCGGGCGGCCTTGGGCAGCATCGCGAGTAGGAGTGAACCCCATATCGCGCACAGCGCGTTCTGCTTCGGCTTGCAGCTGCGGAATGAGCTCATGACTGCTCACGGTAATCTGCGCGGTCGACATACTGCCACCTGAGCGTGTTCCAATCACTTCACTTTCTCTGGCATCAGCAGTTATCACGGTGACTTGTTGGCCAGAGCCTGTCTGCGGCACGCTGGCGCTGCGCTCTGGGCTTAGCTGTAGGTACTGAGGGCTAGCGCAGGCCGCTAGCAAAACGCTGGTAAGCAGCGCACCAGAGAGGTGTAAAAAATGGCGCCGACGCATGGTCTTCCTCCGCTATGGCTAAAACGTCAGTATAACGCGGGTAGTGTGCTGGCGGTATGTTCTGGTGGCGTGGGTTGTGCCGTCGCTTTCAACGCCGTGTCGTGAGAAGCGCCGTCAGCGATATCGATCAAATGCGTTAGGCTGTTTTTTTGGAATCAGGACCAAGGATTAACCAGACGGACAATAAAATGACGGCAGACCCTGATAAGAACCCGCTGGAAATCGTTTCATCAAGCACTAAAAAGCCCCATAGCACAGCGAAGGGTGGTACTAAGAAGGTGACGGTGAGCGACCGTAAAGGCCCGATGTCGGCGATCAATCTAAAATAGAGGATATAAGCGAGAGAGGTGCATAAAAAGCCGACGGCTAGCAGACTGATCCATACATCACCTTGAAGCCAGTTAATGCTAGGGCCATATGAAATATTCCAGATCAAAAAGGGGCTGAGAAAGGCGGTCGCGCCTATTTGACTGCCAAACGCTACCAGCGTTGAATCTAGGCCGCCCTGTTGGGTTATCCACTTTTGGGTGAGAAACCCCGCAAAGCCGTAACCAATAGTGGCTATGATGCAAGCGGCCACGCCGATGTATATATTGCCGACGATATTTGAATCACCCACCGTAGTAATGACCGTAATACCGATAATACCTAATGTGACACCTATCCATTTTCTTAACGATAAACGCTCGCCAAAGATAAATAAGCCAATCATGGCACCCGTTAAAGGCGTTGTGGCATTTAAAATAGCGGAGTATCCAGCAGGTAATAATGTTGCTGCTATGCTGTACATAAGAAAAGGAATGCCTGAGTTGATAGCGCCCAATATCAAAACCTTGCCTAGTTTACCTCTGAATTCCAGGCTTTTGCGTATGATTAAGATGATAAAAGCTAAACCCAGTAGGCCAAAAAAGACTCTAAAAAATGCTGTGTTGATTGGCCCTATCGCTGGGGAGGCGATGCGCATGAAAAGAAAGCTAGCTCCCCAGATAGCGGCTAATGATAGGAGTCGTATATAGTCGATTGCTTTCATTTTATTCCCCATTTTAAGGTTTTCTATTAGTCAACAAGCCCTAGGGTTATCCTCGTGTGGCTCAGTATTGCCGCCTTTGGAACATGGGAGAAACCCGTTTCTTGCTGTCTTTGTAGTCGGTACAAAATAGGCATCGCTATGACGTTTACAGATCTGTTTGAAAACGACGATATGAAGTTGATTAACCTGCTTCCACAAGATGGGGCGGTCTATTACCACGGCAAACTTCTAGAGACGGCCATTGCCGATATGTATCTAGCTAAATGTCGGGACGAACTAAGTGCCTGATCTTAAGTTTTCGTGTAACGTTGGAGTCTGA
>NZ_JABUZE010000170.1:0-38578 GCF_014897805.1 Halomonas sp. 3F2F | reverse complement strand
GCTACGGGTCTGAGCGCACGATAAATTTTGAATAGCCACTTACTGGCTGATTCCACGGCTAGGCAATTTAAAAGCTCTTTACCCTGGGCTGGAGCTGACGTTACGTGGTGAGAGTGAGTTATTGAGTTTCCGCGATAATCAAGCTGATATCGGAATCCGTTTTGGCACAGGAGACTACCCCAACCTTCATACTGAACACCTGATGGGCGATGCCGTGACGATACTTGCCCCTTCAACCCTAATTAGCAGCCTACAGGATACTCGTCCTGAGAGTCTGTTACGTTCGCAGTTGTTATTGGAAGACAGTAGTGTTCACCCAACAGAGCCCTGGAATACTTGGCAACCTTGGTTGCGTGAAGTAGGAGTTGAGTTACCTTCATCGCTACAGAAATTACAGTTCTCTGATAGCAGTCTAGCCTTAACCGCCTGCGCTGGTGGTCTTGGTCTTTGTATTGGTCGACACTCCATTGCCAGCCGGCTTCTTTTCGATCGGAAAATCCATGCGATTATGCCTTGGCGTAGCCACGAGTTCGCTTACTATCTAGTGTCACATCCGGCTGAAATTGAAAATCCACGCGTTATGGCATTTAAACACTGGTTAATTGAAGAAATTAAAAATTTTCAAATACCCTTCGCGTCTGGATCAACTTCCGAGTTGGTGAAATCGCAATAGTGAGCGCTATTAGCGCTGTGCGGAGCTAGAGTCCTTGGTTGCGAACTCCCTCTGCCATTGCTTCCATAAACGTGCGTACTCTGGCTACATGGCGTAAGTCTGGGTGGGTGAGCAACCATAGTGGGGTGGTCAGCGCTTCAATGGGGGCGCTTAGCCTGAGGAGGGCTTCATCGGCATCACCGAGATAGCAGGGGAGTACAGCAATTCCCGCCCCGTGGCGGACTGCTGATTGCATACCCAACATGCTGTCTAGCTTGTAGGCGGCGCTTTTATCCATCATCCACTTTTCAAGTGCTGTATCGCCTAGATGAACATCCGGGCCTATCCAGGTTTCTTTTTGTAGTGACACTGGGTTAAGCGGCAGTGGAGTGTTTAGAAGAAGAGGGGCGTCTTGCCAAAGCGCCTTTTGTCCATAAATCGCCAGGTTGATATCGCTTACTCTGCGGCCTACGAGGGTTTCCGGTGGCTTACGGGTAGGGCGAATAGCGATATCGGCCTCACGCCGCGATAAACTTTGAAGCTGGTTGGAGATAACCACTTCCAGCGTGATATCTGGGTAGTGCTGGCGAAAATTTGCCAGTAGCGGTGAGAGTAGCCCTGCGAAAAGTGTGTCAGTGGTGGTAATTCGCAAGCTGCCGGTGAGGGTCAAATCCTGCCCAATAATGCGGCGCTCGGCGCCGTTGACTTCGCTCTGCACGCGTTTGGCTGAAGCGGTCAAATCATCCCCCGCCAAGGTCGGTGTATATCCTGTGCGGCTGCGCTCGAAAAGAGTCACCCCCAACCGCCGCTCCATATCACTTAAACGCCTAAAGACGGTGGCATGACTGATACGTAGCGCTCGGCTGGCGCCGGATAGCGATCCTGTTTCGGCAATCGCTAGCACAATTTGTAGGTCGTCCCATCTTATTTGCTGTTCATTCATGCAAACCTATCTCTTATTTTTAGCCAATGTTTGATCGTATATGAACAGGTTAGTCTGTCATCAAACCAATCAACAGGGGAGATGCAGTATGAATGTATTGGTTGTCTTGGCTCATCCTGAACGCCAGTCGTTTAATGGCGGCTTAGTGGATATCGCGGTAAAACAGCTAGTAGATGCTTGGCACTCCGTCGAAGTGGATGATCTCTATGCCGAGCGGTTTGATCCAGTGGAGCGTACTGAGCTCTATCCGCACAAAGCAGTGGATGAGAACTATTTTTACCCTCTTAACGAGCAACGTGCTCACTACGAACAAAATACCTTGGCGCAGGATGTTCAGAGGGAACTGGCACGGCTGGAGTGGGCAGATTTGGTGATCTTCCAATTTCCTTTATGGTGGCACGCCCAGCCCGCCATTCTGAAAGGTTGGTTTGATCGTGTGCTGGTATATGGCGGACGCTATACAAGCCGCATGCGTTACGATCGCGGCTACTATCGTGGCAAGCGAGCAATGCTATCGGTAACCACCGGTTCACCAGAAAAAGCGTTTCAGCCCTTTGGCCGCGCTGGCAATATGGTTCATTGGTTATGGCCAATTCATTCATCGCTGTACTACGTTGGCTTTGAGGTGTTGGCTCCCCAGGTTAGCTATGGCATCCAGGGCGGTGGTATTCGCTATCAAGAGGAGACCGAAATCATTGGCCACTTGGAGGCATGTAAAGGAGCTTGGGCTTCCCGGGTTGTAAGTTTGGATGCCGAGTCACCCATTCCCTTTACGGGCTGGAATGATTGGGACGCTGATGGTGTGTTAGGCCAGACAGCGCCGCTGCGCTGGCGACTAAATTGATCTCGCTATTAACTAGCGTCGCTAACGGAGTGTCCACAACTTGCCAGTAAATCATTGGCTCGTTCACGCAAGGCATCCTTCAACGCCGTTGGCTGCAGTATGGTGAACCGAAACGGGAGCTGTGCCAGCCAACTGGCAAGCCATTCGAAGCTGTCGGTTTGAGTATTGATGAGCAGACCGCCTTCCACCTGTTCGAGGTGGCTTGCGCACAGAGCCTGGAAACCGAATACTGCATTAGCCGTGGGGAGATCGGTGTGGAGTATTAGTGACACCTCATAGGGTTGGCTCCAGGACGACAAACTGTCACTTAAAAAATCTGCTGCATCGAAATTGGCTGGGCGGATAAAGGTATCGCACTGAAGCTGAACATTGCTGATACGATCCAGACGAAAGGACCGCATAGCCCCCCGCAAATGGCATAAACCTGCGACATACCAGCGTCCCAGCTGAAAAACCAAGCCGTAGGGATCAATCCTACGTGCTATCGGTCCCTGCTGTGGAGAGTGGTAGATAAGCCCCACGGTTCGCATGCTTTCTGTGGCTTTGGTCAGTGTTTCAAGGGCTCGGTTGTCAAGGCTGGGCGCACCCCGAGGTAGGATTACCCGAGTGGTATCACTGACACCCCGCATGCGACTCTTAAGGTTGGCAGGCATCACACGCTCCAGCTTCGCCTGAGCACTGGCAATGGCGGGTGCTGCCTCCGTAAGGCCAAGTTGGTGGGCGGCTAGCAACCCCAGGGATATAGCGAGGGTCTCTTCGTCGGTAAACATCATGGGGGGGAGTTTAAACCCAGCCACTAATCGGTAGCCGCCATAACGTCCCTGCTCGGTCATAATCGGCACGCCCATGTCTTCCAGCAGCGTCATGTAACGGCGGATGGTGCGCCGGTCGACGCCGAGGCGTTCCGCTAGTTCGGCACCACCCAGCTGTCCATGCGCCTGCAATAATTCAAGCACAGCAAGCACGCGTGTTGTGGGGTTCGCCATGCGGCCTTCCTCCTGGAACGAGTTTTGAAGCCTGAATTCAAGCATTGCAGAGAAATTAAATTATTGCGTTTATATAGGACAAGTTCTCACCTATTTACAAATTAACCTGATCTCGCAGTAGCTCACGTCATCTGAAGCATTGACGGAAGAAACATTGACTGAAGAAGTGACTGAAAAAGGAGATCAGCATGTCAGAACTAATTTTTTACACTCACCCTATGTCCCGTGGCCGCGTAGTGCGCTGGATGCTAGAAGAACTGGGTATTTCCTACGTCACAAAGACCATGGAATACGGCACTGAGATGAAGAGCCAGGAATACCTAGCCATTAACCCCATGGGTAAAATACCGGCGATTAGGCATGGCAACATCGTCGTCACCGAGGTGGCGGCCATCGTTGCCTATCTTGCAGATCAGTTTCCAAGTAAAAAACTAGCGCCGCCGCTGGAATCACCTGAGCGCGGTGCTTACTATCGCTGGCTGTTTTTCATGGCCGGTCCCTTTGAAATGGCCACCAGTGCAGTCGCCTATGGGTGGAACATTGATGACAGTAACGCCCAGGCCGTTGGTTGTGGCCGCATAGACGACAGTATTAATACCCTGGAAAAGGTGCTGGAAACGTCGCCATATATCTGTGGCGATCAATTCACTGCAGCGGATATCGTGCTCAGCAGCTATCTCTGGTGGGGGATAATGCAGAAAAATATTGCGCCAAAAGAGGTATTCAAAGAGTACATAGAACGCACGGAAAGCAGGCCTGCCGCTAAACGCGCGAATGCAATAGATGACGAGCTGGCTACGAAAATGAAACCTGTTTCATTCTAACGATCTGGGTTACCGCCCTGGCCGGTGATGTTGGCGGGCTGGGGCTTTAGCGTATAGGCGACAGTTGATAGCGTGTAATCCAGATCGTTTGACTCACCGCTGCTTGGAATCTAACTCTGTATTGCTCTATTCATGAACGCAGCGAAGTTCTGGGGTAGGCTGCACCTATATTTGTATTATCAAAGGCCTTACACCCAATGAGTACCCCGAGTCACCACTTTTCAGATGCTGAGAAGCGCGGGCTATACCGCGCTATTTATGAACGGCGTGATGTGCGTTCACAGTTCTTACCCGACCCGATTGCCCCCGAGATTCTGGCCAAGCTTTTAAAGGCAGCCCACCACGCTCCCTCGGTAGGCTTTATGCAGCCCTGGGATTTCATTGTGATCGAAAGCCGCGAGGTGAGGGCGGCGATAGTGGCGATGTTCGAGCGAGAAAACCAAAAAGCCGCTGAGCGGTTTGAGGGAGAACGCAAGGAGCGTTACCAGGGCTTGAAACTACAAGGCATTTTAGAAAGTCCGATTAACCTCTGCATTACTTGTGACCGCAGCCGGGGAGGCCCCCATGTGCTAGGGCGCAATAGCATTGTGGATACCGATCTATTCAGCACGTGTTTAGCCGTGCAAAACCTCTGGCTGGCAGCGCGGGCAGAGGGCATTGGCGTTGGCTGGGTGAGTATTCTCGATCAAGATCAACTGAGTACGGCGTTGAAGTTGCCTGAACATGTTTATCCATTGGCTTATCTTTGCCTTGGCTATGTCAGCGAGTTTTTAGATCAGCCCGAGCTGGAAGCAAAAGGGTGGCGCTCTCGGCTTTCATTAAATGAATTGGTGCACTGTGATGGCTGGGGCGGTTCGTTGACAGAAAGCCCACTTCTAACTGCTTTAGAATAATCGCGGCTCAAGGAAAGGAGCAACACACTCATGTTGAATCGAAAGGCTAGCGCACCTCGGCACGTGAAAGGCACTGTGGGGCGGTCACTGGTCATAACGCTGACATTTTTTGCGCTACTGGCCGCCGCGGTCGTCAGCGGAAAGCTACCTATGTGGTTGCTGTTCATCTACCTAGCGGTCAGTGTGGTGATGTGTCTTACTTATGCGGTAGATAAATCCGCTGCACAAAAAAACGCGCAGCGGATTTCCGAAAATACCTTGCATGTGTTGTCACTATTGGGCGGCTGGCCAGGGGCAATGGTTGCACAGCAATGGCTTCGCCACAAAACACAAAAGCGCGCTTTCAGGCGTGTATTCTGGATGACGGTGCTGATCAACCTGGCGGCGCTAGTTAGCTGGGCATGGGCATAATTTGTGAATGACTTATTCTGTTAACGTTTATCTCCTACGCTAATAGCAGACTGCTTTTTACGCACCGATAAAGGCAACGCGATGAGCCATGCACTAACCGGGCATAACCGCCCACAACAAGTGATTGAGGCAATTCAGCAGGTGAATGCGCCGCTCAATGCAGCGCACCGCCAAGCAAAGTACGCCAAAATGGCCGTGTCTCCCTACCGATTCTTTCGTGGAACTAATCACTTGTATTGGCAAGACGTTTGGCACGACTGGCGCTTTGCGCTATTCGGTGGATGGCCTAATACCCAAACGTGGCTTCAAGGCGATGCGCACGTTTATAACTTCGGCGCTTATGGTCACCATGATGACCAAGTGCGCTACGGTATGGATGACTTCGATGACGCGTTGATAGGTGACTATCAATACGATGTATGGCGGCTGGCGATCAGCGTGGTACTGGATAGTCGTGAAAACGCCGCGTTAAGTTCTAAAGCGACGGATAAAGCGCTGAGAAAGCTGTTAGAGGGGTATATCCATACGCTAGCTGTTTATAGCCAAGAAACTAATGAAAAAGATACGCTGGCTAAAGAGCAGCCCATTGAGGCGGTGACTCTGGATAGCGCCAAGGGACCACTGAAGGCTTTCATGGGCAACGTCGCTGATAAGCAGAGTCGGGCGCGTATGCTGGAAAAATGGACAACCCTCGATAGTCAGAAAGGGCGCATGTTCGCTGAGCGCTCTGGGAAACTTGCGAACTTACCAGCAGATGTCGCTAGCCAGCTACGCCGTTTGATTGAGCAAGAGTATCAACAGACGCTACAGCACCCGATCAAAGAGAGTGACCCAAAACACTTTCGTGTCAAAGACACCGTTCGCCGCCTTGATGCGGGAACGGGGTCGTTAGGTGTAGAGCGTTATTATGTTTTGATTGAGGGTGGCGCGGATCATGAACACGACGACGTTATATTAGATGTTAAAGAACAAGTAACACCGGAAGCTTATGGATTAATGAATAAAGCCCAGCAACAGGCGTGGCGAAAGCTATTTCCTAATGAAGGCATTCGCCATGCAGCGGCATTTCATGCCATTGCCGAGCACCCCGATGCCTACTTGGGTTGGCTGACCATGAATGGCAAAGTGTTTTCGGTTCGGGAGCGCTCTCCGTTTAAAAAAGATGTGCCTACTCACAAGCTTTCAGGGGGGAAGTCTTACCGGAAATTAGCGCGCCAATGGGGTGAAATTCTCGCACGTGAACATTTGCGCGGTGCTCAGGCGCTTCACCGTGGTCAGTCAGCACCCTTTGCCAACGCGGTATGCCAACGTTTAGAAGGTCGCGAAGCGCAGTTTATTGAGGTAGTGACGACCCTGGCAATTGCCTATGCCGACTGCGTATCCCAGGACTATAAGGTGTTCGTAGAGCACTTTTTGAAGGCAGATTCTGCTTAACAAGCTACGCCATTAACGTCATAGTGTTTGCCGTTTACCGAATAAAAAGCCTTGATCTTCAAGAGAGTCTTCCCAAACAACACAGCGGTTTCGCCCGCTGTGTTTTGCTTGATAAAGTGCCTCGTCGGCAAGTCGTAGCAATTTCCTGGGGTCTTGGGTGTGATCAGGGTAAGTGGCCACCCCGCAGGAAAGCGTGATCTGCCGAAGCGGTATACCCTGATGAGCAAATGCCGTTTGCGAGATGGATATTAGCAGTGCTTTTGCTCTGGATTCGGCAACAGTTCGCGATGTGGCAGGCAGCAAGGCAACAAACTCCTCCCCTCCAAAACGACAGATGACGTCGAGATCGCGTAGATGCTGTCGCAGCAACTGTGCAATTTCCACCAGTACAGTGTCTCCTGCATCATGACCAAAATCGTCGTTGATCTGTTTGAAATAGTCCACATCCAGCATAAGTACAGAGAGTTGGCTGGTAGGCTGTCGTACTCGCTGGCACTGGTGCTCAAATGCTGAGTCGAAGTGACGACGATTATGCAGGCCCGTCAATGGATCTTTGCGGGATAGGCTATCTAACTCCTGAACGAGTCGGTCAAGATCAGCGGTACGGGACGCTACTTGTTGCTCAAGAGTTTCATTTGCAAGGGCAAGTTGTTGTTGAGTATGGCGATAGTGCCACAGAAAAATAGCAGCGTTAGCGACTGCGAAAGCTAATGTGCCATAGCTTAATGGCACGCTGCGCCAGGCTATAAAACCATGGGCAACGGCCATGTCGGCTAACAGCAGTGGGGTGAAAAAAGTAAAGCTCACCACTAGTAGCCGCTGTTCCACATTCAGCCATTGAAAGCGTATGAGTGCTAGCACCAACATGACAGGGAGCGAGATGGCTAGCATGACATCAAAGATGGGGAAAGTAAGCGAAAGGCTGATCACGCCCAACAGAACTAACCCCATGGCGAAAACGAGGTATAGCAGATGGGTAACCCATAGCCGTGTGATCCAGCGTTTGGCCGTGCCTTTCAGCCAGTCGCTGAGCAATAAGCCTAATGCCACTGGCAGTGTGTAGTAGCTGCCTGCTCGCAACATGTCCCAGCCCAGAGCGCACTCGGAAATTAGCTGGCGAGCAGGGGTTTCAGCAAGCAACATCAACCCTGACGCATAGGCAAACAGCGCAATGGCACCAAAGCCTTGGCGTTGCGGCCCTATCAACGCGAAAATAGTTGCCAGAATGGCTAGCACCAACACCAGTGCACTCACGCCAAGGTCTTGAGCGGAGTCGTAAATAACCTGATTGAGTACATCACTACGTTCCATCACTTGCACTTGGCCCCATAGACCAATGCTGGTGTAGTCAGAGTAGAAGCGAAAAGTGAGTTGTTGCCCGGCAGCATTATCGGGTAAGTCGATCATATGCCAGGGCCAACCTGCAAAACTCCCCTTACCCTGAGCGTCAAACTCACCGTATTGGTAAATAAGGTTGTCACCTAGATAAACCTGTCCGATAAGATTCATGCTAGTGATAAAGAGAACGGGATCGTTCCAGTCTCCGGCGGGCAGCGTTGTGCGTAACCAGAGATGTTCGCGCCCCTCGCGGCCAGGCGGGTTAAATGGAGAATCAATCGCCTGCCAATCGCTTGGGTTGCTGTGTAGCCATAGAAAGCGGTTATTTGAATCCTGCGGAGAGTCGCCCCAGCGATACTCCCAACTTGGCAGGGGTTGTGGCGGGTAAGCAGCGCAAAGCCCACTTGGAAGCATCACAAGCGTGGTCAGTATTAGGAGCAACTGAGTGTAATGACGTATGGCAAGCCAACGAGGCAGCATGATGAACGTCTAATCTCCTGATTATGATCCTTCTTCTAGTAAGTACTTCAATCAAAGCCTGCGAGTTGATTGAGGCGCACATGAGGCAAGCAGCAAAGATTTTTCCCAGTTTAACTAAAAATATGCCGAAGGCGATGGTAGTTTCGTCAACGTTACTAAATGTTTCTAGAGAGTGACAGGGGGAGCTGGGCCCCTGTTGGCCCAGCCTTGGTAGGTTTTGCGTCGCTGATAGAAATAGCTGATAGAAGTAATTGGTAGAAATAGTAACTAGCGCAGTATTATTAAAATCATACTTTTTAAGTGGATGCGGCGCCGCCGACGATGCCGCTGCGCAAACTGCTCTCGCTGCTGTTGCGATTTTTGAGATGGTTGGCGACGGTATCTTCAGGTGATCCTGCCATTTCACGGAACATGCCCATTGACCCCAGTAGAGCAGAGGACTCGTAAGGTACGAATACCCGCTCACCGTCTTTCGCCATGTTGGGCAGCCCTTTGATATAGCTTTGACCAAGTAGGTAACCCACTACGGTGCGCTTGTTCTCTTCGCTATCGCCGATGGCACTAAGCACGAGTTTGATGGATTCCTGCTCACCTTGAGCGCGTAAAATCGCCGACTCTTTATCACCCTGGGCGTTAAGAATGGCCGACTCACGCTGTCCTTGAGCCATTGCAATGGCCGCAGACTTTTCACCTTCTGCCTCTGTCACTGTTGCGCGGCGTTTACGTTCAGCGGCCATCTGCAGGCGCATCGCAGACTCTACCTCTTCTGGCATGGCGATATCCTGCACCTCTACCCGGGAGATTTTGACACCCCATTTGGAAGCGGGCTCTTCCATCGCTGCCTGGATTTCATTGTTAACTTCGGCACGAGACTCAAACAGTTTATCTAGCTCCATTTTACCGACCACTGAGCGAAGCGTGGTTTTAGCCAGCACCTCGACGGCTTGGCTCATATTCTCTACTTCATAGACAGCTCGTTTAGGGTCGATAATTTGATAGTAAAGCGCACCATTGATTCTCACCGTGACGTTATCCGTGGTGACGACCGGCTGGCCAGGAAAGTCCATGACCGTTTCACGGCGGTCGATGCGTGTTTCATCGCTGGTAATCGCTGTGTAATCTTCACCCATTTTGCGATAGCGCAGCATTGTGATCGCACGTGGTTGTTCAATAAACGGAATAATGATGTTGATGCCGCTTTCAAGTACGCGATGAAAGGAGCCTAATCGTTCAATCACCATCACTTCTGACTGGCGAACAATGACCAATCCTTTCGAGATGATGAGTACGCCAATAACGACAATAATCAGACTGATGAGCAGGCCTGGGCTAATTGATAAATCCATGAGGTTATTCATGCTTATGGCTCCTTGCGTGGGGAAATTGCATCCTGAGGGCTAGCGTTATCTGGAGGTGTCAGCGTCACTAAGGCCGTCGTACCTTCAAAGCGCTTAAAGATGACTCGGGTGCCTGGCGGCAAGTTGGTATCACCGCTCTCAATGACACGCAAACGGTAGAAATCGCCGTTCACTTTAATGCCGGTGGCGTTGTCAAAGTCGCGAACCAGTGTTTTGTAATGATTACCTTTTTCAACGCCCGTGCCGGTCGTGCCGTAGGCCACACCTTTTGGCGAAAAGCGCGGACGAATAACCATAACGCCTAAAGGCACTAAGACACCCGCGAAAATCCCCATACTAAGTAACTGCCACGGCAGCGATAACCCTAGTGCAGTTACCGCAGCGGTGAGCGCCGCAGCAATTCCCAGCGCAAGCAGTAACATTGCGCCAGACGTCAATTCTGCGAGACTTAGCAGCAGGGCAATCACCAGCCAAGTATAAGCAGGGTTCCAGTCCATGTGTGTTCCTTGCTGTCTATGGATGAAGCTGTCCACTAGCGTAACCTACTCAGCGTATATTGGCCTGTGTACTGCGTAACAGCCACTGTTTAGTGGTCTCATTCTCTACGCGATGACCTAAGTACGCATTGGAGTGCTATCCTACTTGTCTTACTAAGCATGTCTCCAAGGAGAGTCGTGTGTCGGGTGTGATTTACTGGTTGGATATGGCGGGTGTCATCGTATTCGCCTTGTCAGGTGTGATTTTAGCCTGTCGTTCGCGAATGGATCCCTTCGGTATGCTAGTACTGGCGGCGGTGACTGGCATTGGCGGCGGCACACTCAGGGATTTGGTACTGGGTGTTCGTCCGGTATTCTGGGTGACTGATCCGACCTATTTGTGGGTGATATTAGCCACAGTCGGCGTGTCTTTGGTGGGGTTTCACTATATTCATCGCCTTTCTCGCGGCTTTCTGCCCGTTGCGGATGCGTTCGGGCTGGCACTATTTACTGTCATCGGCACCCATAAAGCACTGTTGCTGGGCACCTCAGGCGTTGTGGCGGTGTTAATGGGCATGATGACTGGCGTGGCGGGTGGCATGATCCGTGATGTGTTAGCCCAGCGGGTACCCATGGTGCTCCGTGAAGAGATCTACGCAACGGCCGCCTTGGCGGGTGGCATTGTGTATGTGGCGTTCGATGCATTAGAGGCGCCGCTAACCGTTGCGATTGCCGCTGCATTAACGGCGACACTCGGGTTGCGCCTAGCGGCGATTCACTGGCGCCTGGCGCTACCGGTATTTGCCTGGGTTACGCTACCACCGAAAACGCAAGATGAGGCTTCGGCACCGCTATCAACCCCTCAGAAAGCTAAAGAGCGGGTACGCATGATCCGGCGAGAGCGTAAAAAACGTTAGCTGGGTGGCCTTCCTTTCGCTATAACGCTAAAGGAAGGCGCGCTTATTCTTTTCTTTTTTCGTCGCTATCTTCTCTTTCGTTCACTTTCAAAATGCATTTGCTTCTCGCCAGCGATCAAACCAGCGTCTTGGTTGCAGTACCTTTAACGAGGGTTCGCTGTCGATCAGCTCTACACCTATCCCTAATGCGCCAAGGTGTGCATAGAGCGCGCCATTGGCGCTTTTTTCAGCCAAGGTGACATCGGAAAGCAGTAAAAGCGGTCCGCCGCTAAGCGTGAGATCATGTAGGCGTATGCGTTCGCCGTTGATCTGCAGCTGCGCGCTACCGTTAATGTCATGCACGTTTAATAACCGTCCCAGCCAATCACTTTGTCTGGCGCGGGCGAGAAAGAGCCGGGCCAATAGCCCAGTGTCGCGCATGCCAAGGCGCAGTTGGCTGGTTAAACGAATAGGATCATCCCACTCAAGTTGTGCTTCTTCCATCGTGAGCTGCACCCACCAGCCAGCATCCTGTGTGCCTTCCGAGCTTTGCCGAAAGACGTTTTCAAGACGCAGAAACGAGTCATTGGCGTTGAAGCGGCGTGTTTCTAAATCACCTTCGGTGAGTTGCAAATGCAGTTCAATATCGCCCTTAAGCTGTTGATCAAGTAGCGCTAGTTCAGCACCAAATGCACGTAGTGTCATGTCTCCCTGGGCGGTAAGCCCCTCCAGCAGCCATTCGCTGGTTAGGCTAGCTTGGCCGCCCAATAAGGTAACCCCGGCATTTTCAGGTAGGTAGCGGTTATAGCGGGTGAAGTCGGGCACCTCCGTAATAGGCAGTGCGATGCGAGTAGTGAAGAAATCGGGCTCTGGCGTCTCCAGCACATCACTGAAACGTTCAGTTTCGGTTGTGAGGGCAAAGTGGCGGCCTTCCAAATGGGGGCGGCCATCACCCTGGCGCATAAGTGCAAAGTGTGGAATGCCTAACGACAGCTGGGCCTGCTCAGACGTGTCGAGCTGGGCGGTGAGTTCGCCGCGCCCAGTAGCAACGTAATCTAAAAATGCCACATCAAGCTGGTTGGCATTCACTCGTAGGCGGGTGGGGGCAAGTAAACGGTCATTACCAAAAGTCCCTTGAGCGAACAGTTGGCCGTTACCCGCAATTGCCAAGCCATGGGCGTCGGGTAGAAAGGTATTTAAGAACCCCAGTCGCTGAACGCTACCTTCGAGTGAAAACTCACCACTGAGCGGTTTATCTTCCTCACCGTTACTGTCGCTGCGCTGAAAACGGCCGTCATTGAGCACTAAAATACTCTCTAAACGCTCATTGGTAGACTGCGTATCCGCCACTTGCCAGCGCAGACGTGATCCGCTGATATCAAGCCTTGTGCCATCAAGAGCAGCTTGGCGAATGGTTAACCTAAGCTGTGCGTCGCTTTCCAGTACGCCGTTCTGTTCAGTGTGTTGCCAGCGGGTGGCTAGTTGCTCTCCTGTTAAAAAGATCTCACCGCGCATTTGATCGGTGGTGAAGTCGAGCTGCCCACGGCTAGTCGCTTGGCCGCTAAGCAATTGCAATGGGGCAGGGTCGGGCAGGGCGGCTTTAAGATAAGTTTGTAACACGCTAATGTCGGGTAACCGCGCGGACTGCCAGGTTAGGCGGGCAGTGGCGTTTTCTCGCGCTAGCGCTGGGTTCAGTGGGCTAAGCGCATTCAACGTAATGGCCGCGTCCGCCATCAACGTTCGCTGATGGTGACTAAGGGTGGCGTCAGTGAAGGTGAGAGTCGCGTCTATCGTCTCTTCGTTCGACAGTTGTGCGGCCAACGAGCCGCTTCCTTGAGCCGTGAAATCAACTAAATTAGCCGCAAGTGTTGGTGCTTGAATCGCTAAAAAGGCGTCATAAGGCTTGGCGTCACGTAGCGTCACGCTAGCTTCAATTTGACCGTTACCTTCAAGCCGAACCCCTTGGCCGTCAAAGGTGTGTGCCAGATAGCGATCAAGCATGTCCAGACGCGTGACGTCGCCCTGTAGTTCCAGCGAGGCGCCAGTGGGCAGGTCTAGCTGGTCTAGGCGTTGATTGGGCATGCTGGTCGCTAGGTGAAGTTGCGTATTGGTGGCATAAGGGTGGGTATCCGCCAAGACGACATTGATGAGTTGCGTTGAAAAGTTGAGCTTATTGTCTTCTACCGCCAAACGCACGGCGCCTTCACCAATGGCGGTGTGGAGCGGAGGCGGTGTTTCTGCAACCAACCAACGCAGGTTGTCTGTTTCGCGGGGTTGCAGGCGCTGTTCGTTCACCGCTAAGCGCAATTCGGGGGCATTTAAGGTTAGCTCGCTACCACGCTGTAGCTTGCCATCGCTTAGGTTAAGTTCACCCGTTAAGTTGCCGTGACCATCAAGTGTCAGCCAGGGCAGCGCTTCTAGGTAGGGCATAAATACATCCCAAGCATCTGCCTGCGCCGCGATGGTCAGTTGTGCAGACAGGGCGCTGAGCAGTTCAGCGGTGAGCTCTTCGCGGGGAATTTGCGCGGTAGTAACACTGCCCAGGGAGGCATCTGCGCGTAACTGGATATTTTGTACTAACGAGGCTTGGTCGCTAAGGCGTATTAGGTGACCTTGGCTGATATCCAGCGACACACTTGGAACGGCTAATGCAGCGCGACTTAGCTGGGTATCCGCCACCTGCAGTTGGCCTTGTGCCTCGAGAGCAATATCGCCTATGGTCAAGCGGCGAAGCCCGTTGGCATCGAGTGACTGTATGTGCAGCTCGCCGCGCAGAAGTGCTAGTAACGACAGCGAAAGCGTTGCACGTTGGGCTTCAACGGATATCGGTAAGCTGCTGTCTTCCCGCGCTAAGTAGAGGTTCTCTACCTCCCAGCGCCCAGGGTGCAGGCTGTTTGCATTTGTCCAGTGCACTTCGACTCCCTCAATCTGAGACAGCCGTTTGGGTAGCCATTGACTATTTAGCAGCCAAGTGCTGCCAAATACCCATACTAATGTCGCTACCAAAGCGCTTAACAGCGTGATTATCAGGAGGCGGAGTAGACGTTTTGACCTAGGGCTCTCTTTTGGCATACGGGCTTCCTTGCAGATGACTCCTGTCGGCGCGTGTTTTATGGCATTATGCGCGTCGTGGGGCCGTAATGGGTTTTCGATTTCAACGCTAGGCAGGCAGCAAAGCCATGTTCAAGGATTTTTACGCGCAACGCGGAGAGTATGTTGTGATCTCTGCTGAGCAGGCCAGCCGTTTCGCCAAAGGCGTGGCCGGCGATTACAACCCGATTCACAATCCAGATGCGCGCCGTTTTTGCGTACCTGGAGACCTGCTATTTACGCTGGTGCTGGTGAAGTTTGGGTTGTCGCGACAAATGGAATTTCGCTTCACCAATATGGTGGGAGCTGACACTCCTCTCAAGTTTAGTGAAGAAGCGAATGGTGATCTACTTGTCTGTGATGAAGGCGGCAAGTGCTACCTGCAGGTGACGCGTGGCGGAGAGGTAACTCACGATGAAGCGGCTGTTGAAGCGTTTGCCCGCTGCTATGTGGCGTTTTCAGGTAAGAATTTTCCTCACTACTTAAAGCCTTTGATGGAGCAGCATGGGGTAATGTTTAACCCCAAGCGGCCCTTGGTTATTTACGACAGCATGGGGTTTTCCTTAGAGCGTCTAGATGGTTTCTCGCCGAACTTAGCCCTAACAAGCTCCTCGTTAGAGGTTCAGGGTAAGCGTGCTGATGCCTTGCTTGAGTTCTCGATTGAGTCTGCTGGAGAAGCGGTTGGGGTAGGCTCGAAGAAATTAGTGGTTAGCGGCTTATGTGAGTACAACGCAACTGAAATGGCAGCGATTGTTGATGAATTCTACCGCTTAAAGGCGGCTTACGAAGCAGTGTAGGTGGTGTCGTTGCGTTAGCGTAATGGCGGGTGCCATTAACGCTAACGCTAAGGTATTCTCAAAGCCTATCAATTAAAAAAACGCGCGAAGCGCTTTAGGCGCTTCCGCTGAATACAAGAGGCTTTGCATGAATCGTATCAAAACGCTTACGCTTGCCTGCGCAGCAGCTACGCTCGCCGTTTCAGCCATGAGTGCTCAGGCGCGGGATTTTCGTCTCGGTCTTATCACGCCTGCACAACATCTATGGTCTACCGAGGCAGAAGCCTTTGCCCAAACACTGAACGAGCGCTCTGGTGGTGAGCATAGCGTTAGTGTTTTTCCAGCTCAGCAGCTTGGCAATGAAGCGCAAATGGTTCAGCAGCTGCAAACCGGCGCGTTAGATATGGCTTTCTTGACGATTGCCGAAATTTCCAACCGTATTCCAGACTTTGGCGCACTATACGCGCCTTACTTGGTCGATGACGTTAATCACGCGGCACGGCTGTTGCGTTCTGACGCGGCTGGGGAACTACTCGAATTAATGCCACAAGAAGTCGGCTTAATTGGCGTTGGCTACGGCATGGTAGGCATGCGCCAAGTGCTCAGTCGTGACCCTATTGAAAGCGCCGACGATCTGCAGGGGCAGCGTTTACGTATTACCCCTTTCGAGCCGATTCGTGATTTCTATACGGCTACTGGTGCTGCCCCTGCACCCATGCCGCTATTAGAAGTATATGACGCGCTGGCTAACGGTCAGGTCGATGCCATTGATATGGATTTCGACTCTATTTTGATTTTGAAATTCTACGAGCAGGCAGAAAACCTGCTGATTTCTAACCATATGATGTTCCCTATGGTGGGCGTCGTGTCTGGGAGAGTATGGCGCGATCTTTCTGAACAAGATCGTGAGCTGATTGATACTGCGATGGCTGAGCATCTAGAGAACGTGCTGGTGGGTTTTGAAGAGAAGGATGCCGCTCAGGAAGAGGAAATTCGCGCCTTGGATATCAACATCGTTGAAGCGGATGCTGAGTTTTTCTCTGACGCCATTGCACAGTGGGAAAACATCTGGGCGCCTAAGGCACCTATGTTAGAAACGTTACGCGCCGAAGCTGACCGGTTACGTGACGAGTAATATGCTGCAACGTTTTTCATCAGGGCTTGCACGCTGTGAAGAGATTGCCGCCGCTGCTTTAGCGGCGGCGGTTACCTGTCTGATTCTCACCAATATTGCGTTTCGCGCGCTAGGTAGCCCGCTTTACTGGATTAGCGAGCTGGCGATTTATGCCATGATCTGGATGACCTTTTTGATAGCCGCCACGGTGTTTAAACGCCGCCAGGGGATAGCGGTCACGTTGCTGAGTGATCTGCTACCGCAAACCGGCCGGAAACTGATAGGTGTCTGGGTAGATGCCATGGTGCTGCTATTTGCCCTGCTGTTAGCGTGGCTTTGTTGGCGTTGGTATCAGCCCCTTGCACTGGTGCAAGCAGGGTTTGATACCCGTGCTTTTCAAGGGCAAACATTCAATTTTATTTACGCTGAAAACACTTCCACGCTTGGCATTAAAAAATTCTGGGCGTGGTTAATTGTGCCGTGGTTTGCATTTTCCCTTAGCCTGCATGGCTGGGCGAATCTTATCCAGTCACTCAAACAGTGGCGAACGCCGACCCAAGCACCCACCGCCAAAACGCTACGCTAACCCTGCTTACCCTATTGACGGTACGTTTATGACGATTGCTGTTTTCTTGCTGCTGTTGCTCGGCGCTGTGCCCATTGCGCTAGTGCTGGCATTGACTGCCATGTGGTATATCCAGATGTCAGGCAATACGGTGTTGTTTGATTCGTATCCACAGCAGCTGTTTAGCGCCATTGAAAGCTATGGATTACTGGCGATTCCGTTATTTATGTTGGCGGGCGAATTAATGAATGAAGGCGGTTTAACCCGCCGTTTAATCGCTCTAGCGCGCATTTTAGTAGGAGGATTTCGCGGTGGTCTCGCCTATATCAATTTAGTGGCCAACATGATGATGGCGGCGATTATTGGTTCGGCAGCCTCGCAAATCGCCATTATGTCCCGTGCGATGGTGCCAGCAATGGAGCAGGAAGGTTACGACAAATCCTACAGCGCAGCGATTACCGCCGCGGGTGGGCTACTGTCGCCGATTATTCCACCTTCCATGCTGTTTGTGTTGTTTGGCGTCATGGCCCAAGTGCCTATTGCGGAAATGTTTATTGCGGGGTTGCTGCCGGGGCTGCTCTTGGGAACAAGCTTTTTTATAGTGATTGCCTTGGTAGGCTTGGTTCAGCAATACCCTAAAGGCCAGTGGCCTACTCGCTCTCAGGCGCTTCATGACCTGCTTTGGGGGCTGCCAGCACTGCTCATTCCAGTGATCATTATTGGCGGTATTTTGTGGGGGGTTGCCACCCCAACCGAGTCGGCTGCGCTGGCCTCTCTAGCGGCTTTAATCATGGGCCGCTTTGTCTACGGTGACCTGCGTTTAAGCCAGTTGCCCCAAGTGCTAACGCGCACAGCGATTAATGCTGGGTTGGTCATTATGTTGATTGCCGCCGCTGGCGTGTTTGGCTGGGTGGTGATTTATGAGCAGCTTCCGCAAATGGCCGCCGCATGGATTGCCGCGTTGACCAGCGACCCCTTCGTGTTCTTGCTACTGGTGATTGGCGCACTGCTGTTAGTGGGAATGGTGATTGATGGCATTGCGGCGCTAATCTTAGTGGTGCCGATTTTAATGCCCATTGCCCAAAGCCAGTTCGCTATTAGCCCCTATCAGTTTGGTGTAGTGGTGTGTTTAACCCTGGTAATGGGGTTGTTAACGCCCCCCGTAGGGGCAGGGCTGTTTATCGCTTCCTCAATGACCGGCGCGTCGCCGCTTAAAATATTTCGCTCGCTGCTGCCGTTTTTGCTAGCAACGCTAGTGACCCTTGTGCTTCTCGCTTGGTTGCCGTGGTTAACCAATGGGCTTATCCAGCGTTAATCGCTATCACACCCATTTCAACTTCTAGCAGAATTGATGTTCTCCACGGCGTTTATGATGCCTTTTAATGGCGGAACATCAGTCCTAGGCTGCTTACTCAGCGCTGAGTTGGCTAACTCTTTATCAAGTGGCTAATTGACGTTTACGTCAACTTACTGATATACCCTAGAGTTCATCTTTGCGTCTCATAACAAACACAACGTTGAGGAAGGAAGTCATGTCCGTTCGTGAAATCCCTATGTATATCGATGGCCAGCCAGTCATGTCACAAAGCCAGGATTGGCGTGATGTAGTCAATCCTGCGACTCAGGAAGTGGTTGCCCGCGTACCATTCTGTACCGCCGAAGAGGTGGAACGTGCGATTGCCAGCGCTAAAACAGCTTTTAAAGGGTGGCGTAAAGTGCCGCTTGGCAAGCGCATGCGCATCATGCTGAAACTACAGGCACTGATACGCGAAAATACGGCTGAATTAGCCGCACTAATTACCGAAGAGCACGGTAAAACCCTGCCTGACGCTGAAGGTGAAGTAGGGCGCGGTTTAGAAGTCGTGGAACACGCTTGTTCAATTACGTCGCTGCAGTTGGGTGAACTGGCGGAAAACGCCGCTAATGAAGTCGATGTTTACACCATGCACCAGCCGTTGGGCGTTGGCGCAGGTATTACCGCCTTCAACTTCCCGATTATGCTGCCCTGTTTTATGTTCCCGCTTGCCATTGCAACGGGAAATACCTTTGTCCTAAAACCGTCTGAGCAAGACCCCAGTTCCACCATGCGACTGGTTGAACTTGCCCATGAGGCGGGCGTCCCCGCCGGCGTTCTAAACGTGGTTCATGGCGGTCCTGATGTTGCCAACCAAATCGCCGACCATCAGGATATTAAAGCGCTTTCGTTTATTGGCTCGACCCATGTGGGTTCCTTGCTTTACAACCGTGCCGCCGCCGCTGGAAAGCGCATGCAGTCGATGATGGGAGCTAAGAACCACTGCGTTGTGATGCCGGATGCCAACCGCAGTCAGGCGATTGATAGCCTACTCGGCTCGGCGTTTGGTGCTGCTGGCCAGCGCTGCATGGCTAACTCGGTTGTCGTGCTAGTAGGTGAAGCGCGAGAGTGGCTGAAAGATATTGAGGAAGGCGCGCGCAGCATGAAAGTCGGTCCTGGCACTCAGCGCGATGCAGACCTAGGGCCGCTTGTCTCACCACAAGCGAAAGAGCGCGTTGAACGCCTGATTTCAGCGGGTGAGAAAGAGGGCGCTAAGCTGCTGGTGGACGGCCGTGGTTGCACGGTAGAGGGCTATCCAAACGGCAACTTTGTTGGCCCAACTCTGTTTGCCGATGTGACCGCTGATATGACGGTGTACCGGGAAGAAATTTTTGGCCCCGTGCTATGCGTGGTCAGTGTGGAGACGCTGGATGACGCGATTGCGTTTATCAACGCTAACCCTAACGGCAACGGTACGTCGATCTTTACCAACTCAGGCTGGGTAGCACGGCGCTTTGAAACGGATATCGACGTAGGCCAGATTGGTATCAACGTGCCGATTCCTGTACCCGTCGCGTACTTCAGTTTTACGGGTTCGCGAGCTTCCAAGCTTGGCGACTTGGGGCCGAATGGCAAGCAGGCAATTACCTTCTGGACGCAGACCAAAACGGTCACTGCCCGCTGGTTCGAACCAGAAAATGTATCTAGCGGTATTAATAGCACTATTTCGTTGAGCTAACTGCACCATGGAGAAGCCCCGCACTAAGCGGGGCTTTGACCGTTTCAACTTATGTGATCTGAAATAACGGCAGGCTTCTTTTTAAGAGCTGGCCGATAGGGCCAAGCTGGCTGGCGTGCATAACGAGAATGGTGGGAGTGGTCATTTGCGCTGTTGTGCTGTGAGGAACTAACAGTGCAAATTCGCCTTCTTCAAGATGAAACTCATGTAGCTCATGCAGGCCATCGGGCGTTTCACACTGAGAGCAGCGGTAGTTGTCATCTTCGCCATAAACTAAGCGATGATACATTTTGAAGAGCGTATAAATGGCTAAACCGCCTTTCAAAGCAGGCCAGCGGGCAGGTGTGCTGCGCAGCGTGTCAGAAACGATGATGCCATCGGCTTCTGCGTTGGCGAATATGCTCGCCAGTGGTGCTGAGAGGAGCGGCGTGCTAGCGCTTAACGACGCCTCGTGTTCTTGAGGGTTAGGGGAGACCTCGTTAACCACTCGGTGGAAATCATCTAAAGAGGCAAGCGGGAAGTCCTTGTGCTTTAGATCACTTGGCTCGAAGCCGCCGTTTTCCCAGCCATGGATAACCCGGAGCGTGGCACGCGCGTGATGCATAGGCAGTGCCAGAAGGGTGTGCAGCATTATCCGGATATGCAGCTGACGCTCATCGGTGTCGTTTTTAAACGCGCAATAAGGGTCGGCAAAAAGAGTATGCAAGTGCCCAGGCGTATGCTCTTTGGCTTCGGAATAATGCATTTTGGTGTCCCTGTTAATTGCCGTTTGATGCATTTACTGCACGGCTTATAGGTCATTGAATAGTTGAGAGTATGGACAGCGTTAGCCACGATTGAAAGTCACTTTGTTTAGTGTTTTGTTACTGAAGCGCGTTATCCAACAGCATGATTGTTTAATCAAAACAAAAATTTAAAGCTTAATCAGCAAATGAGGTGTAACGATGACTAATCGACTTAGCCGTTTCCGTGTCCCAGAAACGCTGGATGAACTGCCTGACGATGTTCGCGATGCAATATTAAAAGTGCAAAGCAAGGCGGGATTTGTGCCCAATGTGTTCTTAATGCTGGCGCATCGCCCTGAGGAGTTTCGCGCTTTTTTTGCTTATCACGATGCTTTGATGGAACGTGAATCCGACACGCTGACTAAAGCTGAAAAAGAGATGATTGTTGTGGCTACCAGTGCTCGCAATCGTTGTCTCTATTGTGTTGTTGCCCATGGCGCGCTATTGAGAATTTATAGTAAAGACCCTTTAGTTGCTGACAATGTCGCTATCAATCATCTAGCGGCAGGGCTAAGCGAACGCCATCGTGTCATGCTGGATTTTGCATTGCACTGCGGGATTGAAGTTGGGGAGTTCTCTGCCACGTGGCAAACAGCATTAGAGAAAGTAGGTTTTACGCTAGAGGACTGTTGGGATATTGGCGCCATTGCTGCTTTTTTCGGCATGTCGAATCGATTAGTTACCATGACGGGTACGCCCCCCAATGAGGAGTTTTATTTGATGGGCCGCCTACCGCGTTAGCAGGATACAGACGCACATCTAGGCGTTACCCACGGATAAATTTTACTAACGCCCAGCCTTTACTAACGAGCCGCTTTCACCGAGGATAGCGTCTCCATTCACTGTCGCCAGGGGAGCCCGCAGCTGTTGGGCTGAGAATGCGCACTGCGCAGACCCTGGAACCTGATCCGGTTCATACCGGCGGAGGAAGTGCGACATGCCTTACCTAACGTCAGCCGTACTTGGTGCGGCGCTATTCTGTTTTGCTTTTCTGGGCCTGCGTGCACGTCATGTGCAGGGATCGCTTGATGACTATGTCACGGCGCGGAACTCGCAAACCGCTTCCACGCTTGGATTCTCCTTTTTAGCCTCGGGAATGGGCGCCTGGATTCTGTTTGCGCCGCCTGAAATTGGTGCCTTTGTTGGTCCGTTAGCGTTGGCAGGCTATGCCATTGGCTCTGCGCTGCCGTTTATCGTGTTGGGGTTGTACGGACCAAAAATTCGTCGCGCATTGCCAGAAGGCAGAAGCATTGCCGAATTCGCCCACGCTTGTTACGGCAAGGGGGTGCGTCATTGGGTGCTGCTGGTGTCCGTAGCCTACATGGGCTGTTTTTTAGCAGCGGAACTGACGGCGATAGGTGCTATTACCGCACTGCTTTCCGATGTGCCACCTGCACTAGTGATTATTGGCGTTGCGCTCACTACCTTGGTGTATACGGTGATTGGTGGGTTGCGCGCAAGCCTCGCAACGGATCGCTGGCAGGCATGGCTTTTGCTAGCCCTGTTATTGGCTGTGGGTAGCGTTGCGATTTGGCGGCTACCAGCCATGCCGAATGACGCCGTCATGCCCTCTATTCCTATCGCAAGCGCGCTGAGTGTTGCCCTGACGCTTGTGATTGCGGTGACCGCCGCCAATCTTTTTCATCAAGGCTATTGGCAGCGTGTGTGGGCTGCTCAGGATGACCAGAGCTTAGGCCGCGGTGCTTGGCTAGGCGGCGGGCTGACCGTACTGGTTGTGATGGTGATCGGCGGTGTCGGCATCATGGCCGCCATGAGCGGTGTTGCTTTGGGAGAGCCACCTATTCCTTTCTTTGCGCTGTTAACAGATGCGCCTGCCTGGGTGGCGTTACCTGCATTGGTGTTGGCAGTCACGCTAGTGACCTCAAGTGTCGATACGCTGCAAAACGGTATAGCGTCGCTGATAGTCGGGCGTGGCGGTGAACGACATGCAACATCTTTAACGACCGCACGTTGGATAACGGTCGCAATGATGGTGCCGGTGGTATTTATTGCCCTGCAAGGATTGTCAGTTCTACGGCTCTTCTTGATAGCCGACTTACTTTGCGCTGCCATCGTGGTGCCTGTGCTGCTTGGCCTGTGGCAACGTATGACGCCAGTGGCGGCGATTGGTGGCGGCATGGCTGGATTAGCAGGGGCAATACTGCCGGGGTGGCTAAGCCAGGGAAGCGTTACGGCTGGCATTATGGCGGCTACCTTTCCAGGCAGTATCCCAACGTTAGGGCCTTTTCTAGGGGCGTTACTGGCGTCTATTGTCGTCAGCGTTACACTGGCATACCTGCCTAATCGACGAAGCGTTAGGCCGTAACGTTAAGCCGTGAGCCAAATTAACAGGGACGATCATGATTCGCAGCCTGCTAACGACATCAGAAGGCGATGTGTGCGAAGGCGATGAACGCCTCATCGATGACTGGCAAACGACGCCCGGTAGCCACCTATGGATAGACATGAAAGGTGAGCCTGAGGCCAGCTATTGGAGCGTTTTGATTGTCATCCAATGGCAATTCAAGATGCCCACAAAGAGCGCCATCCGCCGAAAATTGAAGAGTTTGAGCACCATACCCTGATTATTTACCGAGGTATTTCATCGTTTGATGCTCAGCTAAACTTTGTGCCTCAGCAGGTGTGCCTCTTTATTGGAGAGCGTTTTCTAATCACGCTGCACGCCGGTGAGGCGCTTAGTATTGAACGGCTCTTTAGTGAGCACGGAAAAACACTGCTGGCGCTATCTCCCGAGCGTGTCGCGCTGAAAATTATGTACATCTCGGCAGGCTTCTACATCGATAGCTTACTGGAGTTTGAGAGTGAGCTAAGCGATATAGAAGATGAGCTTTTAGAGGCTGGTAATGATGTGCTGATGCGGAAAATCACCGCCTATCGTTCACGATTGGTAAAGATGCGCCGTATTTTTAGCTACCACAAAGGCATTACCCAAGAGCTTACTGCCTATGACTATGCCCATCTGCCTCGTGGAGAAAGTGAAACACTGCATGCCATCACGGATGTAGAGGAGCGCTTTGAGCGCCTATATACACTGACACAAATGTATTACGACATTTGCGGTGATCTCATTGATGGTTACATTTCGATTTCCTCTCATCAGCTAAATATCACCATGCGCGTATTAACGGTGATTACTGCCATATTTGTGCCACTGACGTTTATTGCCGGTATTTACGGCATGAACTTTGAGTACATGCCAGAGCTGCGCTATCAGTACGGATACTTTTTTGTTTGGGGAGCCATGCTGGGTATCGGAGGTTGTTTAATTTGGTTATTTAAGCGTAAAAACTGGTTTTAAACTGAGCCAGATGATCGCTGGTAGCGAAAAGTTGATCGTTGGTCATGTGGTTGGAGCGCTAGTGTGGCATCCTCGCAGTCGACCAATGACCTGCAAATAACCTGAGAGCTACTTTTATGACCATCATGATTATTGGCCTGCTGATTTTTCTTGGCAGCCATTCTGTGCGTATCTTTGCTGAAGACTGGCGTCAGCGACAGATTGTTAAACGCGGCGAAAACACCTGGAAGATTGCGTACTCGGTAGTGTCGGTGATTGGACTGGCAATTGCTATTTACGGTTTTGGCCAAATGCGCCTAGACCCTATCTACGTCTGGTTTCCCCCCACGGGCTTACGCCATGCGGTAGCACTGCTGATGGTGCCTGCCTTTATTATGCTGGTGGCAGCCTATGTGCCGCGTAATGCTATCAAAGCGAAGCTTGGTCATCCGATGATGTTGGCCGTGAAAATTTGGGCATTTTCACACTTATTGGCTAATGGACGACTGGGCGATATTGTCTTTTTTGCAGCATTTTTGGTGTGGGCTATTCTGGCCTTTAAGGCAGCCAAAAAGCGTGATCGCCTGCATCCCGCTAAGCCAGTATCAACCTCGGCTCCCGCGACAATAGCCACCGTCGTGATTGGCTTGATAGCGTATATTTTGTTTGCTCTTTACCTACATGTGTTAGTTATTGGTGTACCTGTTTTTAGCTAGTAATTATTAATAAACATTAACGGCGTCAATGGTTTATATCCGTTGACGCCGTTTTTATTATTACTCTTGAGTGGCGGCGAAAGTTTGCTATTGTCAGCTAGGTTCATCCAACGTTTCACAACGGAGAAATTTATGGCCGAAGCTGTACCTCAAGTACCGAAAACGATGTCTGCCATGTTGTTAACAGGCCATGGTGATGTAGATAAATTGCAGTACCGGCAGGATGTTATGACCCCTAAACCAGGGGCGGGGCAAGTGCTGGTTCAGGTAACAGCAACGGCCAAAAATAATACTGACCGGAAAGCGCGTGAAGGGCTTTACCCTACGAAAGGGAAAGAGGAAGTCACATCGTTTGCGATGGGAGGATCGCCCACACTGACATTTCCTCGTATTCAAGGAGCTGATATTGCTGGACGCGTGGCGGCAGTAGGCGAGGGAGTGGATGCTTCACGTATTGGAGAACGAGGCCTGCTCGATTTTAATATTTACGCTGATGAGCGTCGCGATATCAATCTGACGCCAGATTATTATGGCCACGGGGCTGATGGTGGCTATGCTGACTTTGTCGTCGTCCCAGCCGATCAGTTTCATCATGTTCCCAACCCTGAACTGCACGATGCAGAGCTTGCTGCAATGGGGATGTGCTCGTATCAGACGGCTTATCACATGATGACGTCTGCCAACATTGGCGCGGGTGAACGTGTGCTGGTGACAGGCGCCAGTGGCGGTGTCGGAACGGCGTTAATTCAGCTTTGTCGGATCGTGGGCGCTATTCCTTACGCTGTCAGCCAGCCGGATAAAGCCGATGCACTGCTGGCGTTGGGTGCAGAAGTCGTCATCGATCGGGGTGATTTATCGACGTTTGTTGAGCGTGTATTGGCGACCACTGATGGTAAGCCGATTGATGCAGTGATGGACTTGGTCGGTGGGCAGATGACCGATCTGTTTATCGATACCATGATTGTTGATATGCAAGGCCGTAGCAGTTATCCGCGGCTTTCCATTGCAGGTGCGAGTGGTGGCAATATCAGCGAGATTATGTGGACTCGCGTCTACTTGTACCAAGTGCAGATTTTTGGTGTTTCCCATGGCACTCGCGAAGAGGCTGAACAACTGATCGAGTGGATTCGCAGTGGGGCGCTAAAACCAGTGCTGCACGCGGCCTTTAAACTATCGGATCTACATAACGCTGAGCGCTACTTTGTAAACCGTGGCAGTAACTACCTGGGAAAAATAGTTATTGTTCCTGATGCGCAGTGGGAAACCCATGGTGCGCCGTTTGCCCTCACCACCGCCTAGGAGCAGTGCTAATGAAAAATCTGCATACGATTCAGCTGCTGGATACTCATGCCGGTGGTGATGTTAGCCGTATTGTGACGGGGGGAATCGGCGTGCTTCCTGGTGCCACAGTACGCCAACAAATGGAGTTTCTGCGTGATGATGCCGATGGTTTGCGGCGGCTGCTGCTAGAAGAGCCGTATGGTATTCCGGAGATGTCGGTAGATCTGTTGGTGCCTTCCTCGCATCCGGACGCCGTCGCGGGCTATATCATTATGGAGGTCATGGGTTACCCAATTTACTCGGGCTCTAACACGTTGTGTACTGCCACTGCGGTGCTGGAAAGTGGATTGGTGCCCAAGCAGGAAGGGATTCAACGCTTTAAACTGGAAGCACCCGCAGGCTTGGTGCAAATTGAAGCGAAGGTGAGCAATGGGGTAGTGGAGTCTGTTACCTGTGAAGGCCTGCCAAGCTATATCGACACCTATCGCGACACGATTCAAGTTCCGGAACTGGGAGCAATTACCTACTCAGTCGCTTACAGCGGTGGCTTTTATGCCTTGGTAGATGCCGAAGAGTTAGGCTTCAAGCTAGTACGCAGTGAGGAGCAGGCGCTTGCCGCTTGTGCTTATAAAATTGTTGAGGCGATCCAAGCGCAGCGCGGCTTTTCCCATTACACCCTGGGAGATGTAGGGCCATTGCCGTTTTTACATTTTATGGGGCCGGAAGAGAAAGTAGCTGAAGGCTATATTCGCTCGCGTTCAACAACGTATGTACATCCTGGGGTTATTTGTCGTAGCACCACTGGCACGGGCACCTCAGCGCGGTTGGCGCTGATGAATTATGAAGGTCGGCTGAGAATCGGTGATAAGTTAGAAACCGTATCACTACGTGAAACGGGGTTTATTGGTACCTTCACCGGCACGCATCAAGAAGGCGCTTATCAAGTGGTGGAGAACACCACGACTGGCCGTAGCTATGTGTTGGCAGAATCAAACATCGTGATTAACTGCGACGACCCGATGGTAGCGTGTGGCGAACTGCATCACATTCTGAGTGACCGGCATACAGAAGAGGGCTAGCGCTCTTCTCTGCGTAATGCGTCGACATAGCCTGTTTGCTCAAGTCGCTCCCATACCGGGGTCTTCTCGGCCTCGGTCATACTTCCCCAACAGGCAATTTCATCTAGCGTCCGACCGCAGCCTTGGCACAATGAAGAGGCTGGATCAATGTTGCATACCTGAATGCAGGGCGACAGCGGACGAGCAGCGCAGAGTGTAGTGGATGAGTCGCTGGACATGATGGCTAAGCTCAATGCAGTGGTGAGAAAACGGCGCTAGGCGAGAATTACTTACTCTGTTTACTTCTTATGAGAGTGGCACTTTACCACGCAGTGACTTCGTTTTGCCTTTACGCGTTTTGTGGTCCACACGGCGTCGCTGTGAGCCTTTGGTGGGCTTAGTTGGCCGCCGCGTTTTCTGCTGCTTGCCAGCACTTTGAATCAGTGCTTTTAAGCGTGCAAGAGCGTCCTCTTTGTTCAATTCCAGGGTGCGATAGCTTTGCGCTTTGATAATCACCACGCCCTCTTTACTGATTCGCTGATCAGACAGTGCCATTAAGCGCTCTTTATAAATCGGCGGTAGTGTAGAGCTTTGAATATCGAAACGTAAATGCACCGCAGAGGCGACTTTATTGACGTTTTGGCCACCCGAGCCTTGCGCTCTGATCTGACTAATATCGATTTCCCAGTCCGCTATCGTCACGTTATTTGAGATAGTGAGCATTCAGTTCCTTTATGTCGCGTGTGGCTCGTAAGGCTAGCATACTTAGCGCCGAGGAGCCGATTTGAGACGGATCAAGGGCATGTCTCATGAATACTATGCTCGGGCGATGGATAGCTTACGGGGCTTGTTGGGTTGCCCGGCTAGGGGCACAACTTTAAAGTAGCTTGCTACTCTTTATAACCACTGCCATAGGAATACCCATGGATTACTTACTCGATGAACAACCTTTGAGTGCTGGTGTTATCTACCGTTTGCTGTCAGGCAGTGTCTGTCCAAGGCCAATTGCATGGGTGTCAACTCAAGATAAGAACGGCAATACAAACCTCGCACCGTTCTCCTTTTTTAACGTAGCCAGCGTTAATCCCCCCATCCTGGCTTTTTCACCGCTGCTCGACGGCAGCGGGCTGCCCAAAGACACGCTGCGCAATTTAACCGAACTAGCCGAATGCGTCGTGCATATAGGCAATGAAACGTTGATAGAAGCGCTCAACACGACCAGCGCGAGTGTTCCTCCCGAGCAAGACGAGTTCTTATTAGCGGGGCTAGAGAAGGCTGAAATGCCGGGAATCAGCGTGCCACGTATTGCAGGTGCCCCGGTCGCCTTTGGTTGCAAGCTGCGCGACTTAATTCGTTTTGGCGATCAGCCATTAGCGGGATCGTTAGTGCTTGCTGAGATTGTCGCTATTCATATTGATGACGCGATATGGGATGGTCGGCATATCAATATGGACGTGCTAAAGCCAGTAGGGCGCTTGGCAGGCAGTGATTATGTACGCATCAGTGACCGGTTTGCTCTTGAGCGGCCTGCATAATCTAGCTAACCGATGTCATAAGCCTTGTCGTGAGTGGATGTAGTAGTGGCTTACTACCCGCTGCGTAGCAACGCTTGCTACTCTCATCTAACACACCCTTCGTGTGCTCTGTGCCTCGACCAATAACGACAAGGAGAAGTGAGATGAGCAACAAACGAATTTTAATGATTACAGGTGATTTCACCGAAGATTACGAAACGATGGTGCCTTTCCAGGCGCTAATGGCGGTTGGCCATCAAGTCGACGCGGTGTGTCCCGACAAAGTAGCCGGTGATACCGTGGCAACGGCTATTCATGATTTTGAAGGTGATCAAACGTACACTGAAAAGCCCGGCCATCGTTTCGCTCTGAACGCCGATTTTGCCAAAGTTAACCCCGCTGACTACGACGCCTTGGTGGTTCCTGGTGGCCGCGCACCTGAATACCTGCGCTTAAACCAGGAAGTACTGGCGATGGTGAAGCACTTTTTTGACACCCAGAAGCCGGTCGCTGCTATCTGTCATGGCGCTCAGCTACTGGCTGCCGCTAAGGTGCTTGAAGGCAAGCAGTGTTCTGCTTATCCGGCTTGCCAGCCAGAAGTGGAACTTGCCGGTGGCCACTTCGCAAACCTGGAGGTCACGGAAGCAGTAACGGATGGCAACTTGGTCACTGCACCCGCATGGCCCGCTCATCCTGCTTGGCTTGCCCAGTTTATGGCGCTATTGGATAAGTAGCACTGCTGATAGGCTACCCCTTCGCGCCCAGCTATATTGAGTTCAACGCAGTTGGGCGCGTTTTCTGTTAGCCGCTATGTTGAAGAGCAGGCAATTTACTCGATAGCAGAGAGAGCATAACGATGTGCAAACTGTTTATTGATGCCGACCCGGAGCTATGGCGTAGCGCCACACACTCGCTGCGCATTGATGGCATGGTGACCAGCGTTCGCATGGAAAACTACTTCTGGCACCTTCTAGAAGAGATGGCCCAACGGGATGGGATGAACACGGCCCAACTGATTACGCGGCTTTATCACGAGTCAATTGACGCCGGCCACGATCTTGGCAATTTCACCTCATTTTTGCGTGTCTGCGCGCTGCGCTACCAAGCGCTACAGCTTAGCGGTGATATTCCAAAAGATGTAGAGGTAGCGATTGGCTCGCTGGATGCGCAGCAAATTCTGAGCAGAGAAGCTGCCGCGCGTACTAACCAAATGCACTGAAAGAAGTGCATTGATACTGGCTCTCTACCGTTAAATCCGTCAATAGCTGCAAGCCGCATCAGATAAGGCCGTTATTCTAGCCGCTTAGCCAGATTATCCAGGAAGGTCTCGATGCGCAGTGCGTTGGTGCCGACATCGCTGGCTCCCAGTCGTGATGCTGAGCGCATGTCCACCTGAACGGCGTTTTGTTGCTCAGTAAGACGAATGATGACGTCATCTTCAAAGCCAAACCAACGGGTCGTTGCGGTTGCTTCGATAGTACTCTCTGTTATCGCGGCGATCTGCCAGCCGGACGTTTCTACTTCTGCCTGAACTGCCGCAAGAACGGTCGCTTTAGGCGCAGTTACTTGTAAAGGTCGCACATGTGGATAAGCATTTTGTTGCTGACGCGCGGTAGCTTCTCCTGGGTAATCAACGGCATTAGGTGCTGCCTCGCGGGCGTCTCTTAGCGCGCCAAAGTCGGGTGGGTTTTGGGTGTCGGTGGTTATGTCATGAATGGCGGGTGCCTGCTGTGCACGCTGCCATTGCTGCCAAGGTATATATAACAAGGCAGCGGTTGCAACAATAACGAAGATAGCCACTACGCCAGCACCCATGCGGCGGGTAAAGGCGCTGATGAGCAACAGCAAGACACTGATAGCCACAGCTGCGGTTGCTGCATAGACACCATTGCGCATCAGGTTGAAAGCGTCGCCCAGGCCAATCAACTCCCAGCGATAGGCTGGCCCTGCACCAGCCATTAACAAGGCTGATGCTATCAGTGCAATGACACTGAGCCAGGCCAGTAGCGTTGGCCAAACTCCTCCTCTACGCGAACGTGCTGAGCGCTCCTTTGCCATAGGTCTTCCCTCATTATGAATACGATGTTGATTTACTTAGCATAGATTGCGCTAGGTCATCTGTCTTCGTTAGACGAGTTGGCTAAGACACCCTACTATGCTGCTGTTAGCAGTAACGCAAGTATTCGCTGTGACGCAAATGGACGTCAGTTTTTACAACTTGAGCTTTTTATAATTTGAGAGATTAAGACAAGCATGACATTAGCGACTGCATTAGCCCCCTCCTTGCGAGAGTTACTGGCGACGACCCCGAGCAGTGCTTTACCGATAACCTATCAGCAAGCGGCGAATGCGCTAGGCCTTTCGCCACCTAAGACTATTCAACGTATCGCGCAGGCACTTGAACAGCTAATGAAAGAAGACGCCGCCGCAGAAAAGCCTTTTATTGCAACGCTTGTGATTAGCCGAAGTGGCAAAGGGCTTCCAGCGGCAGGTTTTTTTGAGCTTGCCGTGGAATTAGGGCGTTTTCCTTCAGCGCCATCCCAGCAAGAAGCGTTTTACTATGCCGAACGTGAGCAAGCCATTAACGAATGGTGTCGTTCCTAGTTTTGAGGAGAAGACAGTTTTGAGGAGAAAACAGTTTTGAGAAAATTCAGTTTTTGCGCAGCGGGTTGAGCAAGTCACTCAAACCATTGTGGTCAATTTCATGCATTAAATGCAGGAGTTGACCAATTTCTCCTTTTGGAAACCCTTCCCGAGCAAACCAGTTTAAATAGGGGCCAGGCAAATCGGCAATAAGCCAGCCTTCGTATTTGCCAAAGGGCATGGTACGCGTTACCAGTTTCTCAAGGTCTTCGGGGTTCATGGTCTACATCTCCTTATCAATGGCTGTTGCAGGTGGCAGTTTAGAGCTGCTGTGATGATTCAGCTAGAAGCTGGGCAAAGGCACGGGCAGGTTCGCTTAGGTGGCCAACAGCGCGATGCACTAACCCAATATCTCGATGAAACGTATGCGCTTCTAACGAAATGGCGCGAACTGTTTGGGGCCAGCGTTTTAGCGCTATCGGTTGCGGTACTAAAGCAACGCCCACGGCGTTACCCACCAGCTTCACAATGGCTTCAAGCTCGTCCAGCTCACACAGGTCGCGAACTTGGCAGTGGTTGTCCCTTAAAAAACGGTCTACTTGGCGTCCACCGAAAGAGGCGCGGTCGTAGCGAACAAAAGGGGAGTGGGTTAGCAGCTCCCGCCAGCAATCACCAGGTAACTCCTGCGGGACAAGCAATCGAAACGGCTCGTGGGCAAGGGGCGTCCAACGCAGATCGCTATGCAGCGAAAAAGGCGGCCGAATAATAACAGCCATATCCAGCTCGCCCGCATCTACCTGGTTCATTAAGTCCATGGAAAGACCCGGCACGATACGGGTGCGACACTCGGAAAACAGCCGATGAAAGCGCGCCACAGTATCTGGCAATACGGTACGCTGAATAGAGGCAATGGCACCAATAGTGATACGGCTACCAAGCCCTTGGCCTGACGGTGAAGCGCCTAGTGTGGCGTATAACCCGAGTAGAGTTTGGGCCTGAAGCAAGGTCTCTTCGCCGCGCTGGGTAAGCACCGCTGTTCGGCCGCTGCGTTCAAATAGCGTAACGCCCAGGGCCTCTTCCAGGCGCTTCATTTGAGCACTTACCGCAGCTTGGGTGAGGCCAACCTGGAGGCCTGCCGCCGCAAATGTACCGTGCTGTGCCACGGCTACTAGCGTTTTAAGTTCTCGTATCATTTGTTGTTTCTGTCATAAGAACTGCCATAAGGACGCTCATAAAAAATATTTGTGAATGAGTCAAAAAACAATTGATTTTATTTTTGCATAGCGCGATCTAGGATGGCTACACAGTGGCCGTGTAATGCGGCTGACCATTGCAAATAACGCAACGAATAAATGCGCTGCAACAGGAGATAACCATGAGTCTTTCCCCTTTTCATCTCGCCATCCCTGTTTACGATGTCGCCCTAGCCAGAGCATTTTATAACGACGTATTTGGCCTGGAAGAAGGACGCTCTAGCGATCACTGGGTCGACTTTAATTTCTTCGGCCATCAGTTGGTGATTCACGAACATCCGAAAACACCCGGCCAGCAGAGTGCTCACACTAACCCGGTCGATGGCCATAATGTACCGGTGCCGCACTTTGGCGTGATTCTAGAATGGGATGAGTGGGAAGCCTTAGCCGAGCGCTTAAAAGCGCGCAATACCGATTTCGTGATTGCGCCATACGTTCGCTTTAAAGGCGAAGTAGGGGAGCAGGCCACTATGTTCTTACTCGATCCCTGTGGTAATGCCTTGGAGTTTAAAGCGTTTAAAGATCAGGGCCAGATTTTTGCCAAGTAAACCTGTTCTGGGAAAATATCTAAACTAGGGAGTGTTAGCGGGTATGGTTAGGCACGCTGCGATAATCGGCTAGCTGTGCCGCTTGGTTCACATTGTGGCTATTTTGCAATAAAAGCGACTGCGCCTTAAGTAGGCGCAGTCGCTTAAAATACTACGTGAGTGTTCTTGCGTGTCGAGGCTATTACACGTGGGCAGAGACTCGCAGTCTGACGTAGTCGGCGGTCCAGTTGCCTTGCCCATCACTTAGACTGTGAGAGAGCAGGTTAATCGTATTATCAATAATGGCTACCTGCAGGTCCTCATCTAATCCGTGCAAAAACGGGCTTGCAAAGGTTTCGAGCCAGCCAGCAATACCCGTGGGTAGTGGTGTGGGGCGAGGGATTAGCTCGATAGAATCGACATGAAAGCCCGCCGTTTGAAGTAGGTTTGTGTACTCTTCCGGGGTGGGAAAGTACCAAGGATGACGGCCACGTGAGCTAATGCCGCGAAACTGCAGCGAGGCAATAAGCGCCGTACAAATGGCGGCCACGTTGCCATGCCCCCCAAACTCTGCAACAAAACGCCCGCCGGGTTTTAGTGCGCGTTTTACGCCGGCCAATACCGTTTGCGGGTCCAGCATCCAGTGCAACGCTGCGTTGCTGAAGACCGCATCAAATTCTTGGTCAAAGGGTAACTGGTGCCCATCGACAGCCCTAGCGGTGACCCCGCGCTGTTGGGCGGCGGCGACCATCTCTGCGGAGGCATCGACACCCAGCACATCGGCACCTAATTGCATAATACGCTCGGTGAGCGCGCCATCACCACAGCCAAGGTCCAGGATGCGCTGTCCGGGCTGTGGCGCTAAAAGTTTCATTACATCGCTTCCCAACGTGGGAACAAAATTCGCGTGTTCCGCGTAGTGGCTGGCGTTCCATTCCTGCCCTTGCGGTGTCAGAGGGGTGTTAGACATTATCGGCTTCCTAGCGGCGTTATTTATCTTAGGGGGACCCAATGGCTTGATTTAGTATAGCTTGCTATCAATAGCATGCGTTAAGCCTGAATTCAGGAGTAAACGCATGGAACCAGGGCACTCTAGTTGTCATATCCGTTATATCAAGTATTAAGAGGCGAGACGAAATGAATGATGTTATCAAACTGCTTCAATCCCACCGCTCTATCCGCAAATTTACCGATCAGAAGATTTCGCGTGGGCTGCTGTTAGAGCTCATCAAAGCGGGCCAGGCCGCAGCGACATCAAGCCATGTGCAGGCCTACACCATTATTAATGTCACCGACTCAGCGAATCGCGAGAAAATCGCGGAATACGCCGGTGGCCAAGGCTATGTCGCCAGTAGCGCGGTTTTTTTAGTATTTTGTGCGGATATGAAGCGCCCGACAGAGGCGTCTGAACGGACAGGTGCCAACGTTGAACGAGGTATGACAGAGCAGCTATTGGTCGCCACCGTTGATACTGCTCTAGTGGCACAAAACGTTGCAGTGGCCGCCGAGTCTGAAGGGCTTGGCATTTGTTATATCGGAGGTATCCGCAATAATCCTCAGGCGATCAGCGAGCTTTTGCACTTGCCTGACCATGTTTATCCGGTGTTTGGTATGTGCCTTGGTTATCCGGCCCATGACCCTGAGGTTAAGCCGCGTCTACCGGTAGAGGCTATTCTCAAGGAAGATACTTACCGTGAAGATACTGAGCAAGTCGAGGCATTTGACAGCACTATGCAGGCATACTACCAAACACGCAGCACGGGTAACAAAACGACTGACTGGTCGCATAATCTAACGCCGCTCTTCGATTCAAAACTGCGTCCTCACATGCGTGACTTTTTAGCGAAGCGTGGCTTTGAAATGAAGTAACCAACGAGCGGAGCATGAAGCAGCTCATCACCGTGGGGCAAGGCGTTTAAAAGAGCAGGTTTCTTGCGCTGCACGATAATCGCGTTCATCTATACTGGTTGCATGCCAAAAGCAGTGCCGATAACAATAAAAGGAGCTATTGATGAATCTTCAGCGCGCTTATTACCTGCTAGCAGCTTTTTACAGCCTGTTTCCACTTATCGGGCTAATGGCCATTTTCTCAGGCGGGGGAACACCGTTTGCTGTGGCTCACCTCGTGTTGGGAGTGCTCGCCGTGATAGGGCTGTGGGGCTACGTACTCAAACGTGGGTTTATGAATCCCCGTATGTGGCAGCCCTTAGCCATGGTGCTGGCAGTCATGGCAGTAGGTCAGATGCTGGTGATCTTCATCCTTCCCGTTTCCAGCATTGCACTTACCTGGATGCTAACAAGCAGTATCTTCTCCGTAATGCTGGTCATCGTGCTGTTTCACTATGGAAAACGTGATCAGCCACTATGGGCAACGCCTGTAGAGGCAGATGCTGCAAAGCAGCTTGCAAAAATGCTTGATAGCGCTTCGCCTTTATCTGCTGTTCATTACGAAGGTGAACAAGAAAATAGCGTTAACGTTACTAAGGTAGGCAGTCAATATCATGCCAAAGTGACGCGGCGCGGCAAAAACGGGCAAGAGACATTTGAACGCTACTTTCAGTATCCTGAAACACTGGTGTTTTTTCTAGAAAAATTCGCCAGCATTTCAGTTCATGATTTTCGGCAAACGGCGCTTTCTTAAATCGTTGAACGAGCCGGATTTTAAAAAATGCGTTAAGAGATAAATGTGTGAGCGATCTGAGGCTTTAATGTTTTTACGATATATTCGTATAACGGGATCAGACGCTCGCTCATCTCTTGTTTCGCCACATGATAGTCGATGTAGTAAGCATGGCGAGTACCATGATACACAATCGGCTCGCTAACTTTGGTAAACTTAAAACCTGATATCGCCAATAAACGGGGAAGGCGAGGTTCCATCATTGCAAAAACATGTCGGCGATTAGTTAAGCCAACGATAGAGTAGGTGCATAAGAAAAGACCCAGGGCGACGAGTGAGAATGTCTTTGCCTCATCTTGTGAAAATAAAACGACTTCATTACCTGCTACTTCTTCTGGGGTGCTAGATTTTCGTGTTCTGAAATTTTTAGAAATGGCTAATCGTGATACTTCACACGTTTCAAGGGGCGGTAGCTTAAACGGCGTTAATGTAGGGTGGTTTAGTAACTGCTCCCCTTGGTTTTGAACAGGTAAATGATCAGGAGGGTTAGTGTTACCGGAAAAGGGCATGACTAATCTTACGCACCCTGCAAGAATGCCACTACGTTTGTGTTCTATCAGGCAATGAACCGAGTAATTATCGTACTCGTCGGACTCGTACAAACGCGCCTCATCCTCATGCATCTCATAGTTGAACTCTTTTAAAAAAACATCATGCCGTAGGCGAAAGGCGCGCCGTTTTTGGTCGTCGGTGTTAGCAATAAAAAAATGATATTCGTCGATAAATTTGTCAATCATCCCCTTATGATTACTTTTATCGTCAAACTCACTCTCTTGGGTGGTTTTCCCTGCTAGCATCTGTTGCTTCCTTCTGAGTGCGGCACTTACCAAAGTCGAATTTTTTCAGGTTTCCCTAGATGATAGCCCTGTCCATACTGAATGCCATACGAAAGAAGAACAGGTATCAGTGCTTCTTGATCTACAAATTCAGCAATAGTCTGTTTACCGAAACCTCTTGCTATATCGGCAATCGCTTTGACAAGCGTGTGGCTATCCGTATCGATAAGTAAGCTGCGAATAAAAGAACCATCAATTTTAATATAGTCCACCGGGAGCTGACTAAGATAGTGAAAACTGCTAAATCCAATTCCAAAGTCATCGAGTGCTGTTCGGCAGCCTAAATCCCTTAAGGCTTGCAATACGTTGCGCGCTGTTGAGAAATCCGTAATAGCCGCCGTCTCTGTTACTTCTAAAATGAGATGATGGGGGTCAGCACCACTGGTTTTTAATTGATCTGCCAGAAACTGTTTTAAACCTAAATCATGTAAAGACTGGCCTGATAAATTTACAGCCAATGACAAGCCCTCTTTTTGTAGCGTTGCCAGTGCTGCTAGGCTATGGCGCAGCACCCAACGGTCAACTTGAACAATTAAACCGCTTTGTTCAGCAACCGGTATAAATTGTCCCGGAGCGACTAAGCTACCATCGCCATTGCGCATACGTAGCAATACTTCGTAATGCTTAATATCGCGGTCCTTCAGCCGCACAATGGGCTGCGCCCACAGTTCAAATTCGTCGTTTTCTAGTGCCTTGTGCAGTCGCTCTACCCAATAGACGCGTTCTTGAAGCTCATCTTTAGCATTTTCCGCTTGCTTGAGAAGGTACCAATGCTGGTTGCCACTCTCTTTTGCTTTGTACATGGCCATATCGGCGCTAGCTAACAGGTCAGCCGGTGTCTGCCCATTAACAGGGAATAGCGCGATACCGATGCTGGCGGAAACATGATGCTTTCTTTCTGTGGCTGAAAAGCTTAGGCCGTCCAGTAACTGAGCAATGTACTCAGCCACGTTAATTGCTTGTTCACTGCTAATATCCTCCAGCAGCAGGGCAAATTCATCACCACCGAGGCGGGCAATAATGCTTCGCTGACTGAGATTTAAAAAAAGCGTATCAGCAACTTCGCGTAATAGACGGTCGCCTACATGGTGGCCACTGAGTTCATTGATCTCTTTAAACTGGTCTAAGTCTAGTAGTAAAACAGCGCCTTTGGCTTGATTAGCGATAGTGCGCTGCAAGGCATCTTGGAAATAGCGACGATTATAGAGTTCCGTTAATGGATCGTGTTCCGCCAGCCATGTTAAACGTGCCTCAGCAGCTTTACGTTCGGTGATGTCTAGCCCAACGGATATCTTAGAGGCATCGTGATTGTTACTGTTGGCCAAAGAAGCGTGGTACCAAACGACAGTAAAAGAGCGTCTATCCTGAGTTTGAAATGTCTTTTCTTCCTGGCTGGAAACACTGAGGTGAGTTACGGTGCTGCCATTAGCATTACTTTCGCTGTCGGCTTCATCCACATTGTTGCTAGGCAATCCCAAGTGAGCACTTTGATCAAAGATGTCAGAGAAATGGCGCCCAATGATATCGGCGTCTTTTAGCCCTAATCTTTCTAGCGTGTAGCCATTAATCAGTTGGATACGCCCAGTGCTATTTTGAACAACAATAAAGACCTGTGCAGTGTCGAGTAGGCTATTAACAAAATCACGCTCTTTGGCTAGCTCATCGACGCGTTCGGCTAGCTGTCCGCTATGTTCTTGGACACTCTGTTCCAGTGCTTCTAGCTGGTGGGAAAGCTCACGGGTTGAATCTTCCAGCCGATCAATTTCATTAGAAAAATGCCGCCGAGGCAATGGTAGTTTATCTCTTACACGACGAAACTCACCGTTTGCCAGCGCAGGCAATAGGCCCGCGACTCGCCGTAGCCGATCCATTGGACCCAATAGGATAATCAACAGTAATAAGTGGCTATTCAAAATTTATCGTGCGCTCAGACCC
>NZ_JABUZE010000016.1:0-15996 GCF_014897805.1 Halomonas sp. 3F2F | reverse complement strand
ATGATCGCTTAAACGAGTGTCCACTGTTGCTGGGTAAGATCAGTATTTGTGATGCTGGCATCTACCTGCTGGGCCTGTTCTACCGTGTTAAGCAAGAAATTTGCCATGACGCTCTCACCCTGGATAGTCACTTTCTGGCAGATGTTGATTGGCTCCCTGCTGCTTATGGTGATAGCTGCATTCAGCAAACAACCTTTTTCCTGCCGACGGATGCTTACCACTGGGGAATGTTTATGTGGCTGGCAATTCCCGCATCGACTGGAGCTATCGGGCTTTGGTTTGCGGCGTTAAAGATTGGCGGCTCCGTACATACAAGCGGCTTCTTGTTTCTGTGCCCACTGTTTGCCGCCCTGGTTGCATTTATATTGATCGGACAACACCCGGCATGGCATGAAGTGATTGGCGGTGTTTTGGTGGGCGCAGGCCTGTTTCTGATGTCCCGCCAGCGTCAACCAAACCAGCGACAGCAAAAACCAGCCCCCTTATTAGATGCCCGCTAACGTAGCAGCGAGCGCTAACTGTTGAGCTAGCTAAGCTTGTCATCACTCTTTTATGGGCACGAATACCGGTGCCCCTTCAACCTCGACCACCGCCAGCCGCTGCTGGTAAAGGCGTTCTAATGCACTGGGCACCAGCATGCTGTCTCGCGCTCCCCAGCAAGCCTCGCCACTGGGGTAAAGCAGCAAAAGGTGATCACACCAGCGGGCGGCTAGATTTAAATCGTGCAGGCACATCATCACCGCGCTGCCCTGGGCTGCCTGCTGGGCCATCAGCGCCATTACTACGCTTTGGTGGTGTAGGTCGAGGTGGTTGGTGGGTTCGTCAGCCAGCCAGATGCTGGGGGCCTGGGTCAGTACTGTGGCCATCGCCACACGCTGGCGCTCACCGCCAGAAAGCGTACTCACCAAACGGTCGCGCAGGTGCGCAACGTCTAACCGTTCAAGCGCTGCTTCGGCTTGGGCGTAGTCATCTGCTCCCTCCATTTGCCACAGCGATAGATAGGGGTGGCGACCAATCAGTGCGGTTTCCAGCACGGTCGCGGGAAAACCATCCAAGCGTTCCTGGAAGACAATTCCCAACATTTGCGCAACTTGCCGCCTGCGCAGTGTCTCAAGCGACTGCCCTCCCAATATCACTTGCCCGGAACGCGGCGTGTTAAGCCCCGCCAAGGTGTGCAGCAGCGTCGTTTTACCTGCTCCGTTGGGGCCGAGCACGCCCCATACCTGCCCTGGTTCGATGGCAATATTCAGCGCCGTGCCATCGTCTCTTCCCGGTACGTTGATGATCAGGTCTTGGGTAACCAAACGGCTCATCAGCGGCTCCGGTAAAGCAGAAAGAGGAACGTCGGTACACCTAATAGCGCGGTAATCACTCCTACCGGCAGCTGTTCCGGAGCAATCATCGTGCGCGCCAGTGTATCGGCCAGCACCAGTAAGGTGCCCCCAGCCAGAGCACAGGCCGGTAAGATTAACCGCTGATCATTACCCAGCAATAGACGCAGCATATGTGGCACTACCAAGCCGACAAAGCCGATGCTGCCCGCCGTAGTAACAGCCGCGGCGGTTAACAAACTGGCGACAATATAGATGCACCACTCAAGTGGCCGGACGGCAACGCCCAGCGCAGCAGCTTGCTGCGGGCCACGGGCCAGCACATTTAAGCTGCGTCCAAGGGGCATCAGTACCACGCAAGTAGCCAGTAACAGCAGCAGCGGCGGCCAGGGAGCACGCGCGTAAGAAAGATCGCCCATTAGCCAATACAGCATGCCCGGCAACCGCTCAGCAGGGCTTAATGCCAACATCAGGGTGATCACCGCGCCCCAACCTGCCGCAACCACTACGCCGGTTAGCAGTAACCGTGAAGGTGTCCAACTACCACTGCCGTGGGCCAAACCAAAGACTAAGAACGTCGAAAATAGCGCACCGCCAAATGCCGAACCTGAAATTGCCAATCCACCAAGACCACCTAGCATGGCAGCAAGTGCACCAATTGAGGCGCCGCCGGAAAGCCCGAGCACATAAGGGTCTGCAAGAGGATTACGCAGCAGCACTTGCATCAGAGCACCCGCCACCGCCAACAAACCACCGACAGCAAAAGCCGAAAGCGCCCTTGGCAAGCGCAGCTCCAGCACCATAGTGCGCGCAAGCGCATTGCCCTCGTCCTGGCCGATATAACCAAGATGACCGAGAACCACTTGCCAAATTTGCGCTGGGGAAAGCTGCGCACTGCCAATGCCAAGGGCGATAATCAGCGAAGCCAGTGCCGCCAGCAGCAACAGGCCTAGCGGGAAGCCCAATCGTGCTAACATTTAATGGCGCTCGCGTTTTTGTCGGGCGATATCAAGATTCTCGCAGAGAATTTGGCTGCCTTCCATCAAGCGTGGAGTAGGCCGCTGAATTAAAGAAGGCGGTACAAAAAAGAGATTATCATCGGCAACCGCCGTTACGTTTGAGTACTGCTCCCAGTGGGTCAGCCAATGGCGATTCTCTTCACCCATGCCGCCGGCAACAATCGCTTCAGGGTTTTCCGCCAGGACAGCCTCATCATCAATACGTGGCACTAAGCGCGCCTGCTCACCAAACACATTTTCACCGCCACAGATCTCGATCACCTGACCGATAAGATGTGCGTCATTGACACTCATTAACGGCTCATCCCACACTTGATAGAAGGTACGCACCGGCTCCCGATCACGATATCGAGCGGCCAGCTCTGCCATCCTCGATCTGAAATTATCAGCGACCGCCTGACCGTCGCTTTCAGTGCCAGCCAGCCTCGCCAGGCGCTCAATTGCGCTGGCCACTCCCTCAAAATTCCTAGGCTCAATATAGAACACCGGCATACCCAGCGCTTCAAGGGTTTCCAATTGTTCAGCGGGGTTCCCGGTTACCCAGCCGATCACTAGGTCTGGCGCTAACCCGACCAGGGCTTCTAAATCAATACGCGTATGGCTGCCAACAGACGCAACCTCTTTGGCCTCTGGCGGATAATCACTGTAGCTAACCACCGCCACCACCTGATCGCCGGCACCCGCAGCATAGGTCAGCTCCGTTGCCCCTGGCGAGAGCGTGGCAATACGTTGAGCTGGCGTGTATAGACACACTTCACGCTCACGATCATCCACCGCGCAGCGGCTATGGTCATCTGCCAATACGACGTTTGCAACCACACCACTGAGCATCGATAAGATTAGTATGAGCCGGCTTAACAACAGTGCGGGGCCAGTGGCCCCGCGATGTTTAAACAATGTCTGATTCGCTGTTTTATTGGCCATAGTGAACGCTTAAGAATCCTGCACGGCCTGCGTTAAGATAGTCGGCACCATCAAACGAGCGCGTTGTAATGTAATCTTGATCCAACGCGTTTTCCAACGTTACTCGCGCACTCCATAGCGGGGCAAACTGCCAACCTGCACGTAGGTTAACCAGCCCGTAACCGCTTAAGCGGTCTTGATTCTGCGCATCACGATAACGGTGGTTTTGAGCAATCCAGGACCCACCTACCGACCAGTCGCCAAGTTCACGGTCTACGTCTAAGCGAAGACTTTGTGAGGCACGGTTTTGCAGGCGTTTACCGGTTAGGCGGTTTTCAGGGTCGGTGTAGGTCAGCGCAGCGGCTAGCGTCCAATAGTCGAGCTCGACGCCTGCAGCCAGCTCAGCTCCACGAATACGGGTTTCGGGTACGTTAAACAGCAACCCCTGACCAGCAATCAAGTTGTCGATATCGGTTTGATAGAGTGCCGCATCCCAGAACCAGTGGGCATACTGACCGCGCACACCGACCTCGATGCTTTGCGACGTTTCAGACTCTAAGTCGGGATTACCAAAGCCTGGGTAGTAGAGCTGGTTGTAAGTGGGTGCGTTAAAGGCTGTACCGTAGTTGGCACGTAAGGTGTGGTGGACGTCTAGGTCATAGCCCACGCCTACGCTGCCGGTGACTTCTTCGCCGTAAGCTTCATTGTCATCAAAGCGCAAGCTGGCTTGCAGAGTAAACGGCGCAAAATCGAGCAAAGCTTGGGTAAATACCGCCGCGTTGCTACGGCTAGTTTCATCGTACGCCGTAGTGCTATTAACACGATCTTCGCTGTATTCAGCGCCTGCAATCAGCTCATGGACACCCGCTGTGAAGGTATTCTCCCAGCGCGCGGTACTCACCTTGGTGTTAAACACTGAGTCACCAAAGCTATTGATGTTATCGCTTTCATCACGAGATTCGCTGAGTGTTAAACGGCTGCGCCAGTTATCGGTTATCGGCAGCTCACCGTAGACACCCGCCACCTGCTGAACGAAATCGTTTTCACCGCCATCGTATTCGTTATGACCACGGGCACGAAGCGCCAACACGCCCGCTTCTGCACCACTTTCAAAGGTGTGGGACACCCGCGCTAACGCCGTGGTGTTGTCATAGCCCTTATCGTCGCCATCGCGTCGAATCGGTTGACCATCCGTGGTGAAGTGGCTAGCGGAAAAGCTATAGCGGGTGCCGCCCTCTTTGCCGCTAATACCGGTACTCAGGCGCTGGGTATTAAACGAACCACCACCGACAGAAATACGCGGTTGCGGACCCTCTTCTTCGCCTTGGGGGGTAAACAACTGAATAACGCCGCCAATCGCATCGGCACCATATAGGCTGCCACGCGGACCACGCACAATTTCGGCGCGATCAAACATGCGCGGCTCCAGATGCTGCCAGGCAGCCCCACCACTGGTGGCAGAACGAAGACGAATCCCGTCAATCAACAGGACATTTTGGCCGCTACCGCTGCCGCGAATAAAAACGCTGCTGTTTTTACCAAAGCTGCCGTTCGTGGAAACATCCACCCCGGGCTGGCCGCGCAACAGGTCGGTAATGCTTACCGGATCTTGGCGGCGTAACGTTGCTTCGTCCAGCACGGTAACCGAGGACAGGCTTTCATTGGCAGTACGTGGAGCAAGTGCGGCGGTAACAACAACGGGGTTTAATGTATTCGCAGCAGGCTGTGCGTTAGATTGGGCTTGAACGGCCATGGGCAATGCGGCCATCGCAAACGCCGCCAGCGTGGCGGTGGAATGAAAACGGTAAGACATGAGGAGATCCCTTGCTCACTGTGCTCACCCGCACAGCGTATTTTTTTGACCGAGCAGAGGGATGATGGGGGGATCGGCAGCCTAAGCTAGCGATATCACCCTGAGCACGCCCTCCGCGTCTCGGCATGTTGTGGTTCTTTAGAACCATGCCTCTTAGGCCGGTCTCCGGGCTGACGAGCGAAAAGCGGATAACAGCATCATGCCTTTCCGAACGACCACCTTCCCATGCGTTAGCACAGTGGCATCTTTAGCCGTTCTTATCTCGATCACCGTTGCGGGGGCAGCGTTGGATTCACGTAAGTATTCACCAACTTCCCGTTTAACTGATGGCGATAATGGCCATCAGCACCTGAGAGTGCGCGTAAACTAGCAACTTGTTAGGGGCTGGTCAATTTAACCGATTAGGCTTTAAGCGCCTGCACGAGTCCATGCCGTACATGCCAGACCTGCTCGGATTGGGCGGCAGCGTCTTGGCTAAACCAGCCGCTTAAATCGCGCAGGCGACGCTGGTCTCGGGCTATGGGGACGATTCCCCGCCCTAACTCATTCATAATGACCACCAGCGTCACGCCATGGGTTTGTGCGGCAGTGGCCAAGCTTTCCAGATCTCCCCGCCACTGAGCACGCGACGCATCGCTGCTCATGTCCGAGTGCAGCACTGCCGCTAACCACTCAAACACACCGTACAGAACGAGCGGCACATTAGGCTGCATGATGTGGGTCGCTTCGTGTAAACGCTGCCCTGGAGAAAGCCGCCACCAAACAGCGCTGGGAAAGCGTGCTTTTACAACATCGCGCTTACCTGCGCAGGCACCGCCGATGAACAGCTGCATTGCCACTCTCCTTTGCCATCTTCACGTTTTAGATACGTCAGTTTCCAACGCCGTCCTTGTGCTTGATGAACGATGCCTTCCCAAAAGCCAATGGTTTCGAAACGACGCCGCAACTCGCGTATTACCCCGCCGTGGGTAACAACCAGCACTTTTTGATAATGATGTTCGCGGGCGTGCGCCGCCACCTCTTCAAGCCAAGCATTTAAACGCTCACGTAGCTGGCCAGAAGATTCGCCGCCTGGAATTTGCAGCTCACCCACGCTGTCAATCCAAGCGCGATAATGGGGTAAATCTTTTAGTTCATCGTAAACTTTGCCTTCGTAGTCACCAAAATCCAGCTCCCGTAATCGTGGTTCTAGATACAGCGGCACATCCGGCTTTGCCGCCTGCGACCACTCAAGGGTTTGCTGACAGCGGTTTAAATCGCTTGAATAAACAGCGTCAAAGCACTCTTCTGCCAATGCGTCACGCAGTGCCAGCAGCCCCGCTTCTGCATCAGGAAATAGCAGCGGAATATCGCGCTGCCCCTGGTAGCGGCGCTCTAAATTCCAGGCGGTGATACCGTGGCGAACTGCCACCAACTCCACATTAAGACCAGTAGCCAAAGCTCTCCTCCTTCAATGGTGGCACCTACCATATCGCCATTGATGCCGTTAAATAGCCGCAGCAGTGCCCTTCTGGCGATTGCTACCCACACGATGATAATCAATCCCCAGGCAAACCATGCAGGGGACACCGCGCCAAGCAGCACCAACGGCAGCAAGGCATAGCCAACATCACGGGCACTTAGCGACTGCTGCCAGCTCCATGCGAGCCCCTTGCCGTGAGCGCAGGGAGTAAAAATCAGCAGTGCGACACCAGCCAATCGACCCAATGCAGGCACGGCCACCAGCCACCACAGCGGTGCCTGATAAGCCAACAGTGCCCAAAGCAATACGCCCTTCCAGGCCAGCAAAAACAGTAATGCCAGGATGCCGAAACTGCCTATCTGGGCGTCTTTCATGATTTCCCAACGCCGCTCAAGGGGTTGGTTACTGCCTAACGCATCGGCAAGGTCCATTACGCCATCAAGATGCAAACCACCCGAAAGCGCTACCCATAGGCTTAGCAGTAGCAACGCAGTGATTGGCGCAGGTGACGCTATGAAACTTAATAGCAGCGCGCTTAACGCCAGCACGCTGCCAATTAATAACCCTACCAACGGATAAGCGCGAATTGCCCAGCGACGGGTGGCAGGTGTCCATGGACAGGCAATAGGAAGCGGAATTCGGGTTAGAAACTGCAGCGCGAGTATTAGGCCGAACAGCGCATTTTTCATCGTTTCCACTCCATGGCACAACCAGCGATGACTTCAAGCACTGAGTCAGCTTCCGCCGCTAACCAGCGGTGTAAGCACTGGATAAACTCAACGTAGCGCCAGGTAGCCGGCTGATCAGGAATCAGCTCTTCGTTAAGATCGTTCGATACAATCACCAGTGTTAGCCCCCGTGCTTGTGCATCACGCAGGCAGCGAGCCAGCAGCGCTAGACCTTGCTCATCACTGAATTCTTCATTTGGCTCAGCGCCAAACAGCACTTGCCCTGCCCAGAGAGTTAAACAATCGAGTAGCACCGCGTGGTGATCGGGCACTTGGGCAATCGCTTGGTCAATCGCCAGGGGCGCCTCTAGCGTCACCCATTGGCCTTCCCGGCGTGCCTGGTGGCGCGATACCCGGTCGGCCATTTCGGCGTCGTAAACATTGGCGGTGGCAATGTAATAGCAGCTGGCGCCACCCGCCGCGCTGAGCACACGCTGCTCCGCTACTTGGCTTTTTCCAGAGCGAGCGCCCCCACTAACAAAGACAATCATGCAGCACCTTTAGCAAGCGGTTATTTGCCGACTCATCACGCAGTGCCAAGCGTAACCAACTGCCCTCAAGCCCTTTAAAGCTGTGGGTATGCCTCGCCAATAGCCCTTTATAAAGCATGCGTTCAAACAGATCTGCGCTAGTCACGCCGCGTTCACGCTGTAAAACACCTGGCCGCACAAGGAAAAAGCAGCTGTGACTGGGCACCACCTCAAGCCCTAGCGCCTGCAACGCCTTGCCCAGACGTGGCTGCTCACTGGCCAGCCACTGCTGGGTGAGCCGTGCAAACTCGCTATCCGCTAACAGCGGTGCCACCAGCTCAGCGGCAAAATGGTTCACACTCCAGGGCGGTTGATGGCGGCTCATGGTGGCTACTATGTTTTCCGCAGCCAGCACGTAGCCTAGGCGCAATCCAGGCAAGGTATAAAACTTGGTCATTGAGCGTAGCAGCACTAAATGACAGTAACGCTTAAGCAGCGGCGTCAGCGCCTCGACGTCTATTGATAGATCGATAAATGCTTCGTCGACTACCACTTGGGTTCCGGTAGCCTGCGTATGCGCTAGCAGTCTCTCTACTGCATCGATGGGTATCAGCGTGCCAGTTGGGTTATTCGGACGACACAGAAACACCACGTCGGCGTTTGCTGCGTTCTCTAGCAAGTCGGCCATATCACAAGCGAAATGCGGCTCGCGCAATACATGCTCGGTCATTTCAATACGGTGGGCAGAACAGGCTCTGGCATATTCACCAAAGCTGGGAGCCAGTAATAAGGCTCGGCCACCGGCATGCAGCGCAGCGGCAAGAAAAATCGCCTCTGCCCCACCATTGGTCAGCAGTACTTGCGCGGGTTGAACACCGTTGTGCGCCGCAATGGCCTGCCGGGCTGAGGCGTAGTCCGGCGAGGGATAGCGGCTAAGCCCACCAAGCCGTGTTACCAACCAGCTTGCCAGCCACTCGGGCGGCCCAAGCGGGTTAAGGTTAGCGCTTACATCGTCAATCACATGATCGGCAGGTAGCCCAAAACGCTTCAGCAGCGCTGCGGCCTGGCCACCATGGCTTGGCCAATCAGCCGCCTCGTGAACAGTGGTTTGACAACTCATAGCCATGAAATCCCCGCGCCTGCCGACCCCATTAATACGCCCGTTAATACACTCATCAACACGGCCATTAACAAGAAAAACAGCAGCCAAGCACCGTGCATTAATTTAATGGTGGCGTTGATATGCGAACACGTCAGCGTTTCCAGTGGCGAGCCAAGAGTTGCTCGATGAGAAACCGCGCCCTGATAAACATTGGTGCCGCCCAACTGCACACCCAGCAGGTTCGCGACCATGGCTTCTGGCCACCCCGCATTAGGGCTTGGGTGGCGGGGCGCTTCGCGGCAGGTGGCCAACATGGCCCGACGCCAATAGTGCGCCGATGATTGCCAACTGATCAGAACACCGGCGGCCCACAAGCATAGCGCGGTCAGCCTGGCGGGCAGCCAGTTAGCTATATCATCAAGCTTCGCCGAGGCATAACCAAAGTCGCTATAGCGTTCGTTTTGATAGCCCACCATGGAGTCCAGCGTGTTGATCGCTTTATAAGCCAGCGCCAGCGGCGCACCGCCGATAAACGCGAAGAATAGCGGCGAGGTGATGCCATCCACCGTATTTTCTGCAATGGTTTCCACCGCTCCTCGGGTAATTTCCGCTTCATCCAGTTGATCGGTATCACGCCCCACCACCATAGAAAGTGCCTTTCGCGCCGATACTAAATCACCGTTAGCCAGCGGCACGGCAATGGCGCGCCCCGCTTCCGCCAAGCCTTTTATGGCCAGCGTTGTCGCCAGCAACCAAAGCTCAGCAGCTAGCCCAAGCCAAGGGTGCACCCAAGTCAGTAGCTCCAAACTCAGCCAAGCGAGGCTAAACGTGCCCAGCACAATGCTGGCGGTGAGTAAAAAACCCAGGAGTCGACGGCGCTTGTCACTTCCTTGGTTCCAGCGCTGCTCAAGTGCGCTGATGGCACGCCCAATGATGACCACTGGGTGCGGCAACGAACGCGGGTCACCAACGACTAAGTCGATGACAATCGCCAGTGCAACAATAACGATCCCGCCATACATGACGCCCCCAGTCATGGCGCACTATTATCGTGAATACCCGCATCGGCAAAAGTAGCCATCTCACTGAGCATCGCGGCGGCGGCCTGCAATATAGGAAACGCCAATGCCGCGCCACTGCCTTCTCCCAGGCGCATTCCCAAGGCTAACAGCGGCGACGCATCAAGTGCCTCAAGAGCCGTGGCATGGCCGGGCTCTTCAGAGCGATGCCCAAAAATCAAATAACCACGTACCGCCGGACATAAACGGCAGGCCGTCAGGGCGGCTACCGTAGCAATAAAGCCATCCACAATGGCAGGCAATCGGTTTGCCGCCGAGGCCAAATAAGCCCCTGTCATGGCAGCGATCTCTAACCCGCCGAGCTTGGTTAGCACCTCCATGGGGTCTTCGGCATTGACTTGGCGTGCCTTTAGCGCCCGCTCGATCACCGCTACTTTATGGGCCTGCTGGGCGCTGTTAATACCGGTGCCAGCGCCCACCAGCTGGGCCACTGGCTTACCGGTTAGCGCCGCCAGCATAGCGCTGCTTGCCGTGGTATTAGCAATACCCATTTCACCAGCAATAATGCATTTCGCGCCCGCCTGAACGGCTCGCTCAACGGCTTCGCAGCCTACCTGTAACGCAGCCAGCGCTTCGTCACGGCTCATGGCATCTTCAAGCACCATATTGGCGGTGCCCGCGCGCACTTTGGCATCAATCACGCCAGGCATTGCTAGCGGTGACGCAACACCAACATCCACAACCTCAATCTGGGCACCAATTTGTCTGGCAAAGACATTGATCGCCGCCCCGCCATGGGCAAAATTAGCCACCATTTGCGCCGTCACTTCTTGTGGAAAGGCCGACACGCCCTCTTCAGCAACCCCGTGATCAGCAGCAAAAACAATGATCGCCGGTGGCGTGATGCTTGGCTGACATTCACCAGTGATCTCACTAAGCGTAACGGCCAATGCCTCTAACTGGCCGAGGCTGCCCGGCGGCTTAGTGAGCGTATCAATATAGCGAAGCGTTAATGCGCCAGTGTGACTATCAAGTGGCGTGACTTGGTTAACGATGGGATGCATAGCAGCTCCAGGGCAGCAATCGAATTCATTTTGCGCCAGATGGTAGCAAAAGCGCGGCTGCTATACTTGCGCTTTAAGCTGCTTCAACACGCAACACCCCCTTCCGGGGACGGATTGCCCTGTTAGCTGTAATGTTCATAAAAACATCATCATTTACGACGATAGTTGCTATCAATCAGGGGTAATAAAACTACAAATATGGTTTTTATTGCCGTAAAGTCTCTTATATCGACACAAAAAGATGTAAAATAACTACAAACTTGACTCACCGTCTCTACCATGCAGAGGTCTCTATGCCGAGCTCAACACCCGCTACTTTAAATCCTACCGTTGCTGAGGTTACCCAACGCATTCGTGAGCGCTCTGCTGAGCGGCGTGCTCTCTATGAGCAACGCATGGCGGACCAGCATAAGCGTGGTGTGCACCGTGCAGAGCTATCCTGCGGTAACCTGGCCCACGGCTTTGCCGCGTGTAGCCCCCAAGAGAAAGACTCCCTGAAGCTAATGAATAGCGCCAACTTGGGGATCATTTCTTCTTACAACGATATGCTGTCGGCCCACCAGCCGTTTGAAACCTTTCCGGAAACCATCAAAGCCGCTGCTAGCGCCATGGGCTCAACCGCCCAGTTTGCCGGTGGTGTTCCTGCCATGTGTGATGGGGTTACCCAAGGGCAACCGGGCATGGAACTGTCGCTGTTTTCCCGCGACGTGATTGCGATGGCTGCTGCGGTTGGGCTTTCACACAACATGTTTGATGCTGCCCTTTATCTGGGCGTGTGCGACAAGATTATCCCTGGTCTGTTTATCGCAGCGGCACGCTTTGGTCACCTGCCTGCCATGTTCGTACCCGCTGGCCCAATGCCCAGCGGCCTGCCGAACAAAGAGAAAGCGCGCATCCGTCAGCTATACGCAGAAGGCAAAGTGGGCCGCGAAGAGCTGCTGCAAGCGGAGTCTGACTCCTATCACAGCCCAGGCACCTGCACCTTCTACGGCACTGCCAACTCAAACCAACTGATGATGGAAGTGATGGGGCTTCACCTGCCAGGCACCTCGTTTGTGAATCCAGGCACGGAAATGCGCGAAGCCCTGACCCGCTACGCGACCGAACAGGCTATTCGCAACACTGAACCTGGCGGCGACTACCGCCCTTTCTATAAGCAGATCGATGAACGCGCCATCGTCAACGCGGTGGTAGGTTTATTGGCATCTGGCGGTTCAACCAACCATACGATGCATTTGATTGCCATGGCCGCTGCGTCGGGTATTACGCTGAACTGGGACGACTTCACAGATCTCTCCGCCGTAACGCCCAGCCTGATGCAGGTATACCCTAACGGCCAAGCAGACATTAACCACTTCCAGGCGGCAGGCGGCATGAGTTACCTGTTCCGCGAACTGCTGGGCGCTGGCTTACTGCACGGCGATATCCCGACGGTGTTCGGCACCGACCTGACGGCCTACACACAAGAGCCCTTCCTGGAAAATGGCAAAGTGGTTTGGCGTGAAGGTCCAGAAAGCAGCTTAGATGAAAACGTTTTACGCCCAGTCGCTACCCCCTTCGCAGCGACTGGCGGCCTAACCGTAATGAAAGGCAACCTGGGACGCGGCGTGATCAAAGTATCCGCCGTTGCCGACGAACATCGTGTAGTAGAAGCACCGGTGAAAATCTTCGCCGACCAGAACGAAATGAAGGCTGCGTTTGAATCCGGCGACTTAGATCGCGATGTCATCGTTGTGGTGCGCTTCCAGGGGCCAAAAGCCAATGGCATGCCGGAACTTCACAAACTGACGCCGTTCCTGGGCGTACTGCAGGACCGTGGCTTCAAAGTGGCACTGGTGACTGATGGCCGTATGTCTGGCGCGTCAGGTAAAGTGCCCGCTGCGATTCATATCAGCCCAGAAGCACTGGACGGTGGCCCGCTATCGAAACTGCGCGACGGCGACATTGTGCGTCTGGACGCCAACGCAGGTACGCTGGAAGCCAAAGTAGAGGCGGCTACCTGGGCCGATCGTGAGCGCGTAGTGGCGAATTTGGATCACTACCACGTTGGCCTAGGCCGCGAACTGTTTAGCGGCTTTCGCCACCTGGCCATGCGTGGTGAAGAAGGCGCAGGCTCGCTGGGCGGCTTTGAAGCCGATGATCTCGCTCGCCAACAGGGCCAGATTCTTCAAGAGGATGCCTAATGCGACCGGCCTTAATTGGTGATATTGGCGGTACCAATGCCCGCCTAGCGCTCGTCACGCCAGGTGAGGTGACGCCCCACGATATTATTAATCTTCCCTGCGCGGACTACCCTGGGGTTATCGACGCGATTCAGGACTACCTGGAGCGCGTGGGCGCCACGGGTGAAAATGCACCGGTGGAAGCCTGCTTGGCGTTTGCCTGCCCGGTCCACGCCGAGCGGGTCAAGATGACCAATAATCACTGGGATTTTATGAAAAGCGATGTTCAGCAGACGCTGAACCTATCGCTGTTTAAAGTGATTAATGATTTTACCGCACAGGCTCTGGGCGTACCCCATGTGGACACCGACAACCTGGTGGAAGTGCAAGCAGGTGTGGCTCAGTCTCACTCTACCCGCTTGGTGATTGGCCCCGGTACAGGTCTGGGCGTTGCTGGCGTTTTTCCCGGCCAACACGCCTGGATACCGCTTCCCACCGAGGGCGGCCACGTCACGTTCGCCCCCACTGACAGCACCGAGCGAGCGCTGCTGGATGTTTTTCTACAGCGCTACCAACGGGTCAGCGTAGAACGTATTTTATGCGGCCAGGGCTTATTGGAACTGTACCAGGCCCATTGTGCTCTGAACGAGCAAACACCTAGCTGCACGACGCCAGCCGAGGTTACCCAAGCCGCCAATCAAGGTGACTCTATCGCCACCGCAAGCCTACTGCGCTTTTTGAAAATCCTCGGTGATGTATGCGGCGACGCGACCCTAACAATGGGCGCAAGAGGCGGCGTTTATCTATGCGGCGGGATTTTACCGCGCCTACTGGAGTGGCTACCCAAATCCGAACTGCGTGATAGCTTTGCGAACAAAGGCCGGATGGGCGCGTATAACGCCGATATTCCCGTGTGGATTGTTACTCACCCGTGGACAGGGCTGCTCGGCGCCGCCGAAGCGCTGCATAACGAAGAAGTCTTTTAACTTATTAGGAATGTCCATGCCTGCTCACACCTTCGATGTGCCTTTTGTTCTCGGCATGATGCGCCTGCATGAAGCACCAGAGATGCACCAGGCGAGCTATCTCTCCGACTGGATCGAAGCCCGTATCGAGCAGGGGTTGCACTGGTTCGACCATGCCGACATTTACGGGAACGGTGCGTGTGAGACGCTGTTTGGTCACGCGCTAAACACGCGCCCCGGACTGTCAAAACGGCTTAAGGTGGTGACCAAAGCGAGCATCGCCAACGATAACCCAGCCCACGGCTCTGGCAAGGTGAAACACTACAACGCCAGCCCGGATTATCTAAGCCGCGCCATCGACAATGCACTTAACCGCCTTGGCGTCGAGCGGCTAGATCACTTTTTAATTCATCGCCCTGACTTATTAATGAACGCAGAAGCAACTGGCCGTGCCCTTGATGATGCTATCGATGCAGGCAAAATTGGCGCTGCGGGCATTTCTAACCATTTGCCAAGTCAGTGGCGTAGGCTGCAAAACGCCATGCACCACCCTTTACGTGCCAACCAAATCGAACTTTCCATTAGCCATAACGCCCCCCTGTTTGATGGCAGCTTTGATGATCTATGCGCCGACGGCCATTGGCCGATGGCCTGGTCACCACTAGCGGGCGGCACACTAATGCAAGGCGACGTCGGTAACGTTCTTAACCGCGTAGCTCGAGAGCAAAACGGCACCTCTAACGCGTTATCGCTGGCTTGGCTGCGGTCACTGCCTAGTCGGCCGATTCCCGTTGTGGGCAGTGTGAAGCCTGAGCGTATTGCTGACATGCTCGACGGTCCTGAGACGCTCTCAAGAGAGACATGGTACGAGCTGTTAGAGGCCGCGCGAGGCCACTGCGTCGCGTAACCCCTTCATCAATTAATAATATAATGACAAGGAATGACTTATGACGCCGGTGATTGCTTTCGGTGAAGCCTTGGTTGATATGTTGTCCAGCCGCTTAGGCGATGATACTGGCCAAGAAACCTTCACGCCTTACGCGGGCGGCGCACCTGCTAACGTCGCGGTTGCCTGTGCCCGGCTTAACGTACCCAGCCAGTTTTTAGGCATGGTGGGTGACGATACGTTTGGCCACTTCCTGATTCGTGAGCTGAAAAGCCATGGCGTAGATACTCAGGGTGTGGTGTTGACCAAAGAGGCACGCACCGCGCTGGCGTTTGTTTCCCGGGACAGCAGCGGCGAGCGCACGTTTGATTTTTATCGCCCACCGGCGGCCGACCTGCTTTATCGCTTAGAGCACCTGCCCCACGGCGTGTTTGAACAACCGGCGATTGTTCACTTATGCAGCAACAGTTTGACTGACCCTGAGATTGCCGACACCACCTTAGCGATTGCCGCTATGGCAAAGCGCGCAGGCTGTTTAGTCAGCGTGGATGCCAACCTCCGCCATAATCTGTGGACCGAAGGGTCAGCCGACCTATGGCTAGTAACCGAGCTATTGGATAGCGCCGATCTCGTTAAAGTCTCACTCGATGAGCTTGATTATCTTCGTGGCGGGCATTCTCAGGAAGCGTGGCTATCTCAGCGGCTAGCCGCCGGGGTAAAAGTAATTTTAATCACCGACGGCCCTAACAAGGTGGTGCTGAAAGGTGTTGGCCTTGACCACACCATCACACCACCTAAAGTGACCGCTGTTGACACCACCGCTGGCGGTGATGCGTTTATTGGCGGCCTGCTGGCTGAGCTTTCACGGCACGGAATTGATGAGAACTGGTACCAGGACAGTGACTTTCTAACCCGCGCGGTGGATATTGCCTGCCGCTGTGGTGCTCACGCAGTAACACGTCCAGGCGCCTACGCTGCACTGCCGACCCATAGTGATATTGAAGCGCTAAGAAATACGTAACGTCTGTAGATCGAGTAGGAAGGGGAGTCGCCTCCCCTGTCCTCTCACACC
>NZ_JABUZE010000168.1:0-1087 GCF_014897805.1 Halomonas sp. 3F2F | reverse complement strand
GGTAAGATACTTGCTGAGGTGCTATGAGAAATCCGGGCTAGGGCAAACTTTTTTATTAAAAACTAGACCATATTTACAAGCTGCGCATGTGCACGACGCAATTGACGTCTAGCATCAACAAGAGATTTCGACATCGCTCGACAATACGCAAATGATTTTTCCATTTCTCTAATTAGTTCTTTTTCCCATCCATACAGCTTTGCAATATCACGTTCAAGATACTTATTTTCTGAGCTCTTCTTTATATAAAGCCCTTTTCTAAAGTTGGATTTACCATTCTTTACTGTAAATGATTCTTTATAATAAGATATTTCAGTTGCGTATTCTCGAAGGCGAACGCGGATTCCGATTTTACTGCCTTTCTCACCTCTTTTTTGTCTTTCATACACCTCTTCCCAGAAAACATCTGCTATCGAAACTGCTAATAAGTGAACTTTTTGTATATCACAGTTAATCTGTTCAATACGTTCTTTAAAACCTTCATCAATGGACAAATCAAGATCCATTAGCGCTAATATACGCGATTCGCGATCTTCAGCTAGCTGTTTAAGCAAGGTTGGATTATTAAAATCCATCAAAACACTCTCCCAAATTTCAAATAATTTACTGTCAAAAATTGTTAACGACTACAGCCCGATTCTGGGCTGCAGCGTATTGTTTTGATGACTTCATACATGACTCTCGAGAAATGACGAAGAACATTTATTTTTGTTTGCTTCGTTCCCAAGAGAGGAGCGCAGATAACGACCACCGCACAGCTCGCGGCCCAATTCTTACTGGAGCCGGCATGTGGCCATCTTTTATCCAACGCCACAAAGTGGATCGCGAAATTTTATAACGTTTACATATACATAAGTCAGAAAGATACTGATTCTTTTCTTCGTCTAAGCTCATAGACAAAACTCCCTTAAGTAAGTGAATTGTTAACTCAAGAGCAGATTAAAGATATTCAGCAACAAAAGCGGGAAATAAGGCCATCAAAATGGCAGTACTAATCGAAATTTTTGGCTCTTCGACTTCGTGTGTGGAGTTTGTCCCCTGAGCCCGCCTTATTCACGAGGGCGCTGATTGAGCGGTCTGAAGGTAC